>NZ_JBLXHU010000006.1:0-156852 GCF_048259285.1 Bizionia sp.
CGCATTATCACTGCTATTATAAAACATAGCTTTTATGCTTTCATAATCTATGGAGCGAATACCTAAATAGCCTGAAATAGTATAAATTTTATTTACTTCTGCTTCCGTTACATGACCATCGGCTTTGGCTATTCCAAATAGAAAATGTAATAATTGTAAACGCGACGGATGATCCATCATTTGTCTGATTTGTAAACACACTTGCTGCACAGGAATTTCCTGCTTATTAATTCTTTTAAACAACTGAAAAGCATGATTAGCACGCTCTTTCCCGTACATGTGTGCAAACTGCTGACGTACAAAATCCAATTCGCGTTGGTCCTGCTTCCCATCGGCCTTTATAACCACTGATGCTAACACCAACAAACTAACCTCAAAATCGCCAGAACGGGTTTGTGCTCTTGTTGGTCGGGATCCATAGGTTCCGCCCTTTTGACCTTGACCGAAAATAGTATCCAAATCTGTTCTATCTGAAAACACATCCATTAATCCACCTAAAGCCAAGCCTATTATAGCACCAATTGGGCCACCAAACGACCAGCCTATAGCGGCTCCTATCCATTTTGAAAAATTCATGTAAACGCTAATTTTTTATTTATATAAAAACCTGAAACTATTAAAATACTTCTAAAAACTGAAGAATGGATTTTCAGGTTTACGAAATCCATTCTTAAAAATTAAAATTTTGCGTAAATATACTATTTGTTAGTAGATTGCTTACGGCATTTGTTACACAATTGGTATCTTTGCAATTCAATATTTATTAATCATATAAAACAGAATATATATGTATCCAGCAGAATTAGTAAAACCAATGCGTGAAGACTTAACCAAAATTGGTTTTGAAGAATTACACACTGCCGAAGCTGTAGATGCAGCTTTAGCAAAAGAAGGTACAACACTTGTGGTTGTAAATTCCGTTTGCGGTTGTGCAGCAGCCAATGCACGTCCAGGAGCGCGCATGAGTTTAGATAACACTAAAAAACCAGACCATATTGTAACGGTTTTTGCAGGTGTTGATAAAGATGCCGTTAACCAAGCGCGTCAGCACATGGTACCATTTCCTCCAAGTTCACCTTGTATGGCTTTGTTTAAAGATGGCGAATTAGTACACATGCTTGAACGTCATCATATTGAAGGTCGTCCAGCTGAAATGATAGCAGAAAACTTAAAAGATGCCTACAACGCAAATTGCTAAAACAGGTATTTAATTCAAATTTAAACCACGATTTTATCGTGGTTTTTTTTGTGCATGAAACAGTTTAAAGTAATTTAGCAGTACTTATTAGATATCATTAAAATGGAAAAAATTGTCGCCTATATTTTAACGAGTATTTATGCCGTTTTCTTTTTATTAACATTGGTTGTTTTCCACCCAATTCAATGGTTTTGTTTTAATGTGCTAGGTCGTAAAGCCCATAAAATTAGTGTAGATTGGTTGCAATTCTTCATTATGCGCTGTACCAATATTTTAGGAACGCGTTACACTTTTACCAACACCCATGATATTCCAAAAGGTCACCCTGTAATTATTGTGGCTAACCATCAAAGCATGTATGATATTTCGCCTATAATGTGGTATTTGCGCGAGATTAATCCAAAATTTATTAGTAAACAGGAACTTGGAAGAGGTATTCCAAGTGTGTCCTATAATTTACGTCATGGTGGATCGGTTTTAATCGACAGAAAAAACCCAAGACAAGCACTTCCAGCACTGATGAAATTTGGTGAATATATTGAAGAAACCAAGGGTACAGCTGTTATTTTCCCAGAAGGTACGCGAAGTAAAAATGGCCAACCTAAACCATTTCAAACAAAAGGACTCGAAATTTTAATTAAAAAAATCCCGTCCGCCATTATAGTTCCTATTACCATTAACAATTCCTGGAAGCTATTAAAATATGGGAAATTCCCAATGGGAATTGGAAATCATGTAAAATTAACGGTTCATAACCCTATAAAATTAGCTACCTTTGAGAATAAGTCGAAGCTAATTGAGCAAATTGAAAGCACAATTGCCTCGGCAATAGAACTTTAAAATTCAACATTATGTCTTTAAAAAACGTACGATTGGAAGTCATGCAACACCTTGAAAAGGATGTGGATGCACTTATAGAAAAATATTTAATTCCTGTTGATAGTATTTGGCAACCATCAGATTTTTTACCGAATTCTGAAAGTGATAATTTTCTAGAAAGTGTGAAAGAAATCCGTGAGCTTTCTAAAGAATTGCCTTACGATTTTTGGGTAGTTTTAGTAGGTGATATGATTACTGAAGAAGCCTTACCAACCTACGAATCTTGGTTAATGGATGTAGAAGGTGTGGATCAAGTGGGACGAAATTCTTGGGGAAAATGGGTTCGCCATTGGACCGCTGAAGAAAACCGCCATGGTGATGTACTGAATAAATACTTGTATTTATCGGGACGCGTAAATATGAAAGAAATTGAAATAACCACACAGCACCTTATTGCTGATGGTTTTGATATTGGAACTGATCGTGATCCTTATAAAAACTTTTTATACACCAGCTTTCAGGAATTGGCAACTTATATTTCGCACAACCGCGTAGCCAAATTAGCAAAAGATAGAGGCAACAAGCAACTATCTAAAATGTGTAAAATTATTTCTGGTGATGAAATGCGTCACCATCATGCTTACTGTGAGTTTGTAGAACGCATTTTTGCTGTAGACCCTAATCAGATGATGCTTGCGTTTCAACACATGATGAAATTAAAAATCACGATGCCAGCACATTTTTTAAGAGAATCTGGAAATAAAATAGGAACAGCTTTTGAAGAGTTTTCAAACACAGCACAGCGAATAGGTGTCTATACATCTGCTGATTATGTGGCTATTTTAGACAAATTATTAGTACGTTGGGAAATTGATAAAATTACCAATCTGTCTGATGAAGCTGAAAAAGCAAGAGATTACCTCATGAAATTACCAGCGCGTTTAACCCGACTTTCGGAACGCATGAAAGTACCTGAAAACTCATTTCAGTTTAAGTGGGTGGAGCCCGCTTCTTTAAAGTAATATTTCAGATATTAATTTTTAAATTCCTTTCAGTTTACTGGAAGGAATTCTTATTTTTAACACTTTATGAAAAATCAACAAACACTAACAAATACCATCGCTTTTGTAAAAACCCAGTTACAAGATGCCGAAGGGGGACACGACTGGTTTCATATAGAACGTGTATATAAAAACGCCTTACTTATTTCAAAAAACGAAGCTGTCGATGATTTTGTGGTCGCTTTAGGAGCTTTACTTCATGACATTGCAGATAGTAAATTCCATAATGGCAATGAAACTATTGGTCCACAAACAGCACGTGAATTTTTGTTTAAAGAAAATGTGGATTCCAAAACCATTGAGCATGTCGTTCAAATTATTATGCATATTTCATATAGTTCAAGTTTAGATCCCAATAAATCTTTTTCATCACCCGAATTGGATGTGGTTCAAGATGCAGACAGACTAGATGCATTAGGAGCCATAGGCATTGCCAGAACTTTTAATTATGGTGGCTTTAAAAATCGGGCACTTTATAATCCAGAAATTAAACCTGATTTAACTATGGATAAGGAGACTTATAAGAAATCAAAAGCTCCTACCATAAATCATTTTTATGAGAAGCTACTGCGCCTAAAAGACACCATGAATACCAAGACGGGAAAAAAAATAGCTGAAAAACGGCATCAATTTATGCTCGGGTTTTTAGAGCAATTTTTTGCCGAATGGGATGGAAAGCGATAAATTTCATTAAAAATTTTCACCATTTGCCATAAAAAAACCTGAAAACAAAGTGTGTTCAGGTTTTAATTTACTACAAATTATTGAGTTTTATTTCCCTGGGAAATCGGCTTTACGTTTTTCTAAAAAGGCTGTTGTTCCTTCTTTAAAATCGTCTGTTCCAAAGCAATTTCCAAATTCTTCAATTTCTACATCGTATCCATTTACACCATCTTTAAAATTCGCATTAACGGCTTTAATAGCACCTTTTATGGCTACGGATGAATTACGCATAATTTTGCCAGCAATTTTTTCTGCAAGCGGAATAAGTTCTTCTTCTGTTGTTACGTGGTTAACCAATCCGTATTCCAAAGCTTGATTGGCATCAATCATTCCCGCTGTCATAACCATTTCCATGGCACGACCTTTACCTACTAATTGTGGTAAACGTTGTGTACCACCATAACCTGGAATAACACCTAATGACACTTCAGGAAGTCCCATTTTAGCATTCATACTCGCTATTCTAAAATGGCAAGCCATAGCCAATTCTAATCCGCCACCCAATGCAAAGCCATTAACGGCAGCAATAACTGGTGTGCTTAAATTTTCAACAAAATTAAAAAGAAGGTCCTGACCTTTAGCTGCTAATTTCCCGCCATTATATTCATCAAAGTTGGCAAATTCGCTAATATCTGCTCCTGCAACAAAGGCCTTTTCGCCACTTCCCGTAATAATAATAACTTTAGTGGCCGAATCCGAATTGGCAGCTTTAAAAGCATCATGCAATTCCTGAATGGTTTCCTTATTTAAAGCGTTTAATTTACTAGGTCTGTTTATTGTAATGGTTGTTAATCCGTTTTGGGTTTCGGAAAGAATGTTGTTATATGACATGTATATTGATTTTTAACAAGTGGCTCCAAGTAATCAGAGCACTCCTAATTAATATTAAATTTATTTTTTAGGAATCGTTACTGTAAACGTCGTTCCTTTATTTAGTTGTGATGTAAAGGTAATATTTCCGTTATAAGTTTCCACAATATTCTTAACCATTCCTAAGCCTAATCCCATTCCACTATTTTTGGTTGTAAATTTGGGCTCAAATATTTTTTCTTTATTTTCTTCTGAAATACCTTTTCCATTATCGGTTACAATAATGTTTACAAACCCATTATCGTCCCGAACCTCAACAACAATTTTTGGTGTTTTTAAACCATCTTCAGGAATGGCTTGAATACCATTTTTAACTAAATTAGTTACCACACGAATGAGTTGTGTTCTATCAAAATTGGCTATAATTTCCTTCTTTTCGGCTATAAAAACAATGTAATCTTCATTAAAAATATCCAAGGCTAACTTAACAATTTTTACCACATTTAAGGTTTCATTTTCTTGAGCAGGCATTTTTGCAAAATTTGAAAATGCCGAAGCAATAGAACTCATAGTATCTATTTGTTGAATTAAGGTTTTGCTATATTCATCTACTTTTTCGTAAATATTAGGGTCTTCAGGATCAAATTTACGTTGAAAACTTTGGACACTCAACCGCATGGGTGTTAGTGGGTTTTTAATTTCATGAGCCACTTGTTTAGCCATTTCGCGCCAAGCTTGTTCACGCTCGCTAGTTGCTAATTTTACCGCACTGGCTTCTAGCTCGTCAATCATACTATTATACGAGTTTACTAGAATAGCAATTTCTTGACTGGTAGAGCCAATATCAATCTTTTTATTACGTGTTTCAAAGCGTGTTTCATTCATTTTATCACTTATAGTTTTAAGTGATTTTGTAATGTATTTTGACAATAAATAGGCTAAACCAATAGCAATAATTAACATTACAAAATAGGCATAGCTTAAGCGTTCTAAAAATTCGCGTAATTCTTTATTTAGAAAATCATCGTTTTCTAAATAATGTAAATTCAATATAGCTAGCGGTTTAAAACGTTTATCTGTGATGATGGAGTAGGATGATAAATAATTATCAGAATTCTCCAAAGTATTCGTTACGTAGCGATGGTCTAACGAATGAGAAATGGTATTTAATATTTTAGCATCCAAACATTTGGTTAGTGAATCAGATTCAAAACTGGCTTTAGATGATTTTAACAAACCACCTTCTAAATCATACAGATTTATTTCCATATTATGGATGGTAGCTATTTGATAGATGGCATCCTTGAAAATAAGCGTCATCATTTCAGGAATTACCTCGTAAGTGGTTTCCTTAATGGTATACTCTATACTGGCCCGAATGTTTTCCTCCTTACGCTCCAGTCTATCTTGATGATATTCTCGAGCTTCCTCATTATATTGATAAATGGTAACACCCGCAATTAGAATAGAAGCCAATAACACCAACAAAATCATGGCAATAAAAATGCGTAATCTTAAAGAGAGTCTGGCTAATTTCATGTATCGCGTTTAAGTTTTTAAGTCATCAAGAATTACGCCAATATTTTAAGCATTGGGATTTTTGCTTCTAATATTTTTATAAATCTTAAACCCTAACATCAATAAAATACCTAAAACGAATATACCTATTACACCAAATACCCAATTTATAGCGCTTTTCAGGATGACTAAAAACACAACGGCAAATAGAATAAAAGTGGCTCCTTCGTTCCAAAGTCGCATAAAATTTGATGATTTCCGTACATCATCATTCTGAAGTTGTTTATAAAATTGATGTGTTTTTAATTGGTAAATAATAAGTAGTAAAACAAATAGTAATTTAACATGCATCCAAGGTTGTTCCAACCAAACCGGTTGTAAAACCAGCAACCAAACAGCAAAAACAGTTGCTAAAATAGCAGATGGCCAGGTAATGATATTCCAAAGTCGCTTGGCCATTAATTTTAATTGCGTGCCTAAAATTTCTTTGTCTGGTGATGGTTTATGATATGCTTCAATTTGATACACAAACAATCTAGGAATGTAAAACAAACCTGCAAACCAAGTAACGACAAATATAAGATGAAGGGATTTTATGTAGTTGTAATATTCCACGTGATTAAAATTATGAGTTATTTTCAGTTACGGGTAAGGTAAGACTCTTTTTTATTTCCTTTTGAAGAAAAAATCCGGTAACAATAGTTGATAACACATCAGCAATAGGAAAGGACATCCAAACACCCATTTCGCCATAAAAATGGGGCAAAATTAAAATGAGCGGGATAAAGAAAAATCCTTGCCTTGTTAGTGTTAATAGTAATGCCGGAATAGCCTTTCCTACAGCCTGAAAATAGGCAGCACCAATCAGTTGTAGTGCAATAATAGGTGTGGCTGCAAAAACCCATCGCATAGCGCTTGGAGTTTCCGCAATTACTTCGGTATCTGATGTAAATAAACGCGTAATTGCTTCTGGAAAAATCATTAATAAAAGAAAAACTAAAGTAGCTAAACCCGCAGCATATTTTATAGCCGTATATATGGTTTCTTTAACACGATCATACTTTTCTGCACCATAATTATAACCAGCTATTGGCAAGAATCCTTGGGTAACGCCAAAAACGGGAAAAAGCGCAAACATGAGCATTCGTCCTACAATAGCGTACGCCGTAACGGATGTTTCGCCACCTAAATCGTACAGAATATTATTCATAAATAAATAGGTAATACTAACAACAGCTTGTCTAGCAAGAGTAACGAAACCTAATGAACTGATTTCTGAAACGATGCTTTTATTGAGTCCTAAATGCGAAAAATTCAGTTTTAATTCAGAATGTTTAGATAGAAAAAACCAAACGATAAAAGCAAGACATAGAATATAAGAACCCGTTGTTGCCCATGCGGCTCCTGCCATACCATAATCCAACAGGTTTATAAAAACGTAGTCTAAAATTAAATTTCCCACGGACGGAATTAGCATGGCATACATGGCAAATTTGGGTTTGCCTTCTGCACGAATTACCGTGTTTCCCATCATGCTTAATGCTAGAACAGGAACACCATACAATACAATTTTATAGTAAATTTTGGCTGGCTCAAAAATAGCACCTTGACCACCAAAAGCAGGAATAATATCATTTACGTAAATTAAACCAAAGGTAACCATGGCAATGGTTAGCAACAACGTTAAGGTAATTTGATTTCCAAAAACTTTTAAAGCTTTTACGGAATTATTGGCACCAAGAGCTCGGGAAATAATGGACGACCCTCCTATTCCAATGCTCATACCTAAAGCGGCAATAAAGAAGGAAACAGGCAACACAACATTAATAGCTGCAATAGCCGTTGAACCAATCCATTGACCTACGAAAATGGTATCGACTAAAATATTTAGCGACATAACCAAAATACCTATAGATGCCGGTACAGCTTGCTTGATAAGCAATTTACCGATGGGACTTGTACCTAATTCTACAGATGCAATTTTAGCCATATTTATTTCCTAGATAATCGGAATTTCACTACAATTTATACGGTTTCAGTTTCAGAAGTTGCCCAGTTATTAATCCATTTAGCTAATAAATCAACCCAAGGCTTATCAGCGTTTAAACAAGGAATTGTGGTAAATTCATTACCGCCCATTTCGTGGAAAATTTCTTCACCTTCCATGGCAATTTCTTCTAAAGTTTCTAGGCAATCACTCACAAAGGCTGGCGTTACAATTGCCATGTTTTTAATGCCTTCTTTTCCTAGTCGTTCAATGGTTCGGTCTGTATATGGTAACAACCACGGATCGAAACCTAAACGGGATTGAAAACTAGACGAATATGTACCAGGTGCAAAACCTAATTTTTCAGCCACTAAACGCGTCACTTCGAAACATTGATGTCTGTAACAAAATTCATGTGCTGGAGATGGTGTTGCACAACAACTTCCATCAATTTTACAATGCGACTTGGTAATATCACTTTTTCGAATATGACGTTCCGGAACACCATGATACGAAAACAACAAATGTTCGTAATTTTTGCCTTCTAAATGTCGGGCAATACTATCGGATAGCACGTTAATATAATCAGAATTATTATAAAAAGCAGGTAAACTAGTGATGGTAACGTTTGGAAAATGTGCTTGACGAATTTCCTCTGCCAACACCAAAATAGTTTCCGTTGTTGCCATAGCAAACTGCGGATATAATGGTATTAAAAACACGGCATCAACACCTTTATCTACTAATTCTTGAATTCCCTTTTTAATAGTCATACTGCCATAACGCATGGCCAAAGCTACAGGATAATCCACCTCTTGCTGAATACGTTCCTGCAACTGTTCAGAAAGCACAATTAATGGCGAACCGTTTTCCCACCATATTTTTTTATAAGCAGCTGCTGATGCTTTTGGACGCGTATTTAAGATAATACCTTTTACAATCAAGGTACGTGCCCAAAGTGGCACATCAATTACACGTTCATCCATTAAAAATTCTCCTAAATACTTTTTTACATCTTTCGGTTCTGGACTATCTGGTGAACCTAAATTAACGAGTAAAACGCCTTTTTTCATTCAATATTTTTTTTGGTAACTAAAGCTCTTTTTGTATTCCGAATTTGAATTTACGAAGATACTGACATTATGTATTTTTTTGGCGTTGTGCCATATTTCTTTTTAAAGGCGGCAATAAAATGACTAGATGTACTGTAACCAACTTTTAAACCTACTTCATTGACGTTATTATCACCAGATTCTAATAATTTTCTGGCAACTTCCATTTTATAATCAAATAGAAAACTAAATACAGAATCGCCATAAATTTCTTTAAAACCTTCCTTTAGTTTCTTTAAACTTAATTGAATTTCATCTGCTAATTCCTGAAGCGTTGGAGGTTCAGACATGCGTGAAATAATAATATCTTTCGCTTTCTTAATTTTCAATACATTGGTTTCATCCGCTAAAAATGGACATTGTTCAATATTAGCATCTTCGCTTCTATTAAAATACAAACTCAATAATTCGTATGCTTTCGCTTTAAAATACAAGCTTTTAACAGATGAGTTTAAATTATAATTAATCAATTGATTAAGCACAATAGCCATTGATGGCGAAATGACACTATCCTTATAATACTTTTTGTCCTTATTGTCACCACTTAAAAACGTGATGTAATTGGCTTCTTGCGAAAATAATCCGTGAAATTTTTGAATCGAAAAAATCATGGATACCAACCAAGATTTTGGTTGAACACTCATGTGTATCGGTAAATCACGTTGCGGATTGTATAATAATAAAGCCGTTTCTTCTTTTATATTTAAAGAATAACTCCCATTATTAAACATAAAGACACTAGAACCTTTTACACAGAAATGAAATTGAATAAAGCTACTATCAATCTCGCGTTCAACTATTTCGGCTTGGTCATTATCATTTTGATAGGTTAAAATGATAAATCCATCATCTACATTCGTTTCTTTAAAAGTTCTTTGAGCGACATTTTTTACAGTATCTGCCATAGATATTTTTTCTTTCTATTTAGATTCATTCTAAACTAATAAGTCTAAATTCGTTGGTACGACTGCAAAAGTATGACATTTATCATATTATTTTGAAAAATAACGTTAAAAAACCCGTAACGATACTAATAGTTCTTTGAGCGTTACTTTATTCCACATTACCAATCTACATTTGTTAGGAATTTTGAAAACGATTATGGAGCAATACCAAATTTCTAAAGGAACCTACTTCTACGCCATCGGGATAAGTTATAAAAAAGCGGATGCCGAAATACGTGGCCACTTTAGTTTAGACGATTCTGGAAAACAAGCCCTGTTAGAACAAGCCAAAAACAGTGGTGTTGAAAGCTTGATAGTTACCTCTACGTGTAATCGTACAGAAATTTACGGCTTTGCAGAACATCCATACCAACTTATCAAACTCTTGTGTGATAACACCAAAGGTACCGTTGATGAGTTTCAAAAAGTAGCTTACATATATAAAAACCGTGATGCTATCTCACACATGTTCCGCGTAGGTTCTGGATTAGACAGTCAAATTTTAGGTGATTTTGAAATAATAGGTCAATTGAAAAACGCCACGATTGCGTCAAAAAAATTAGGTCTTGTTAATTCATTTTTAGAACGTTTAATAAATTCCGTTATTCAAGCAAGTAAACGCATTAAAACAGAAACAAATATTTCATCTGGAGCTACATCGGTTTCATTTGCATCTGTTCAATATATTTTAAATGAAGTTACTGATGTTGCTTCAAAAAACATCCTATTATTTGGAACAGGCAAAATAGGGAGAAACACCTGTGAAAATTTGGTGAAACACTCTAAAAATTCACACATAACCCTTATTAATAGAACAAAAAATAAAGCAGAACGCATTGCAGGTAAATTCAATTTAATTGTAAAAGATTACGCCAATTTACAAGAGGAAATTAGCGCGACTGATGTTTTAATTGTTGCAACAGGCGCACAATTACCAACCGTTGATAAAGATATTATTCAGAACAAAAAACCGTTATTAATTTTAGATTTATCCATTCCGAAAAACGTTAATAGCAACGTTACAGATTTACCAAACGTAACTCTAATTCATATGGATCAATTGGCGGAAATGACAGATGCCACGCTTGAAAACAGACGTTTGGACATTCCGCGTGCAGAAGCTATTATTGAAGACATCAAAGCCGAGTTTAGCAGTTGGTTGGTAACTAGACGTTTTGCACCAACCATTAAAGCTTTAAAGTTAAAATTAACGGATTTTAAAAATGCGGAACTAGATACACAACGAAAAAAAATAGCCGATTTTAACGAATCGCAAGCTGAACTGATCAGCAATAATATTATTCAAAAAATTACCAATCATTTCGCGCATCACTTAAAAGATGATGCCGTTACTACTGATGAAAGCCTAGAACTTATAAAAAAGGTATTTCAACTTGAAGAAACCATAAAACATGTCTAAAACAATACGCATTGGCACACGTGATAGTGAACTAGCACTATGGCAAGCCAAAACAGTCCAAAGCATCATAGAGCAACTTGGACATAAAACTGTAATTGTGCCTGTAAAATCTACAGGCGATTTAGTTTTAAACAAACCCATTTACGAACTTGGAATTACAGGTGTTTTCACAAAAACATTAGATATTGCCATGTTAAATGATGACATTGATATTGCAGTACATTCCTTTAAAGATGTACCAACCTTATTGCCAGCTGGCATTGTTCAGGCAGCCGTAATTAAAAGAGGAAATGTTAGAGACACGTTGGTATTTAAAAATAACGAAGAATTCTTATCACAGAAAGATGCCGTAATTGCCACTGGTAGTTTACGCAGACGTGCACAATGGCTAAACCGCTATCCAACACATACTGTTGAAGATATTCGTGGAAATGTAAACTTACGTCTACAAAAATTAGAAGATAACGAACACTGGAATGCCGCTATTTTTGCCGCTGCTGGATTGGGACGTATTGATAAAAGACCCGAAAATGCCATTAACCTAAATTGGATGATTCCGGCTCCTGCTCAAGGTGCTATTATGGTTACGGCTTTAGAGGAAGATGAAGAAATTCGCGCCATCTGTGCCGAAATAAATCATGAAGAAACCGAAATTTGTACAACCATAGAACGCAAATTTTTAAACCTATTAGAAGGTGGTTGTTCTGCTCCTATTGGTGCATTAGCTTTTATTAAAGACGAAGAAATAAACTTTACAGGTGTTTTATTAAGTCCTGATGGAAGTAAAAAAATTGAAGTTACTAGAAACGAGAAATTAGGTGAGCACCATAATTTAGCACAATTTTGTGCCGAGTATGTTATTGAACGTGGCGGAAAACGCCTCATGGATGATATAAAAAATTCAGATAGAAAAATAAATATCTATTCAACCAAAAGATTAACGGAAGACCAACGATTATTGTTTCATAATGATGTGGTTGCCGATAGTAGTGATTTTGCTAAAATCAACTTAAATCGTATTCACCCAAGTATTTTAAAGAAAGAGATTGAAAACGTGATTATTACTAGTAAAAATGGCGTTGAATCTTTAACCACAAATTATTCTGCTGCCGAATTACAGTTTAAAAATATTTACTGTGTAGGTCGTCGTACCAAGCGTATGATTGAAAAACGCATCGGTCCCGTTAAGTTTGCTGCTAATTACGCACAAGATTTAGCAGAATATTTGGTAGAATTTATGGAGGGTACAGAAGTTACTTATTTCTGTAGTAACTTACATTTAGACACCATACCAACTATTTTGGCCGAGAATAATATAACTGTTAATGAGGTAGAAGCTTACGAAACAAAATACGATGGAAAAGTTATAGCCGATTCGGTTGAAGGTGTTATGTTTTACAGCCCATCAACGGTTGAAAGTTATATACAAAAAAACAAAGCCAAAGGTGTTGCATTTTGCATTGGTACGACCACAGCAGACGAAGCCAAGAAATATTTTAAAGATGTGCGTATAGCAAAAGTACCAACGGTTGAAAGTGTGGTAGAATTGGTTAATGAATTCTATATTTAAAATTTAAGGATTTCAAATCTGTCAAACGATTTAAAGTTAAGTATTAAAATAAAAACAGCTAGTAGCAAATTGCCAGTAGCATATAGCAAGATATGATTAAGAACGATTTATTTTTAAGAGCATTAAAAGGTGAAACCGTAGAGCGTCCTCCAGTTTGGATGATGCGTCAAGCAGGGCGTTATTTACCAGAATTCATGGAAATAAAAGCCAAATATGATTTCTTTACGCGTTGTCAAACCCCAGAGTTAGCAAGTGAAATTACGGTTCAACCTATCCGCAGGTACGGCATGGATGCAGCCATTTTATTTAGTGATATTTTAGTGATTCCGCAGGCTATGAATATTGAGGTTCAAATGAAACCTAATTTCGGGCCTTACTTACCCAATCCTATTCGCACGCAAAAAGACGTGGACAACGTTATTGTTCCGGATGTAACGGTTGCTTTGGATTATGTATATCAAGCTATTAAAGCTACCAAAGAAAAGTTAAACGATGAAGTGCCATTAATAGGTTTTGCAGGTTCACCATGGACTATTTTATGCTACTGTGTACAAGGGCAAGGCAGTAAAAACTTTGATAAAGCGAAGGAATTTTGTTTTACAAATCCCGTTGCTGCACACCAATTATTACAAAAAATTACAGATACAACTATTGCTTATTTAAAAGAAAAAGTAAATGCTGGTGTTAATGCCGTTCAAGTATTCGATTCTTGGGGTGGCATGTTATCACCTGTTGATTATCAAGAATTTTCTTGGCAATATATCCAACAAATTATTGATGCTTTAAAAGATGAAACGCCTGTAATTGCTTTTGGTAAAGGCTGCTGGTTTGCCTTAGATACTATGGCAAAATCTGGCGCATCAGCTTTAGGCGTTGACTGGACATGCTCACCAAAAAATGCCCGTTATTTAACTGGTGGGAACATTACTTTACAAGGTAATTTTGATCCAACGCGTTTGTTTTCGCCACCAACGGAAATTAAAAAAATGGTTCATCAAATGATTAATGAGTTTGGAAAAGATAAATATATCGTAAATTTAGGTCACGGTATTTTACCTAATATTCCTTTGGATAATGCCAAAGCGTTTATTGATGCTGTAAAAGAGTATCGTGCCTAAACGTCATTATGAAGTTAAAAACAGAATCCTTTTCATTGGAAGTCTTAAAACCACAAGATGCGCAAAGCTTAAGTCGGTTAATGATTTCCAATGGAAAACGATTTCAACAATATCTGCCTAAAACCTTATCTGAAAATTTATCTGAAGCAGATTCTAAAAATTATATACAGAGAAAAACAAAGCAAATAAAAAATAAAACGGAGTTCACTTTTGCCATTAAGGATATTGATTCTGATGATGTTGCGGGTTTAATTATATTAAAAAATATAGACTATCAATTAAAACAAGGCGAATTTTCCTATTGTTTAGGTCAGAAATATTCTGGACGAGGCTGGATGACACGAAGTATAAAAGCTGCAAAAAACTTTGCTTTTAATGAACTAAAACTAAAATCCTTACAGATAATCATCCATAAATCCAATCTGGCCAGCATTCAGATTGCCGAAAGAAATGGCTTTACTTGGATAAAAACCTTGGACAATGAATATGTTTCGGGTAAATCGGTTTTAGATATGGAACTATACGAATTACAGTATGAAAAATAAATTCTACCAATACATTCAAACATTACAGGATACCATTACAGCTAAATTAGAAGCGGTGGATGGTAAAGCTACATTTCAAGAAGATATTTGGAAACGACCAGAAGGTGGTGGTGGACGAACACGTGTTATTGAAAATGGTGCTGTTTTTGAGAAAGGTGGTGTGAATATTTCTGCTGTTCATGGCAAATTACCAGACTCCATGCAAACCTATTTTGGCGTGGAAGATGCTGATTTTTTTGCCTGCGGATTAAGCTTGGTTTTGCATCCAAAAAATCCAATGCTTCCAACCGTTCACGCTAATTGGCGCTATTTTGAAATGTATGATAAAGATGGAAATATTGTAGATCAATGGTTTGGTGGTGGACAAGATTTAACACCCTATTATTTATTTGAAGAGGATGCAATACACTTTCACCAAACCTGTAAAACGGCATGCGATAAACATGATCCGGAGTTTTACCCAAAATATAAAGCCAGATGTGATGAATATTTCTATAATACACATAGAAATGAAGGTCGCGGTTTAGGTGGTTTATTTTTCGATTATTGCAAAGCTACCGAAACCATGAGCATGGAAAACTGGTATAATTTTGTAACCGAAGTTGGCGATAGCTTTTTAGAAGCTTACGTGCCTATTGTAGAAAAAAGAAAAAACCTACCCTTTACATCAGAACAACGCACCTGGCAAGAAATTCGTCGTGGTCGTTATGTAGAATTTAATTTGGTTCATGATAAAGGCACCCTTTTCGGACTGAAAACAAATGGTAGAATAGAAAGTATTTTAATGAGTCTGCCACCTCATGTTCAATGGGTTTATGATCATCATCCAGAAGCTGGTAGTGCCGAGGAAAAGCTCCTTGACGTTTTACAAAATCCAAAATCATGGGTTTAAAACGTGCTATAATCATATTATTTATTGCTTTTACAACAAGCCCACTTTTTGCACAGGACAGCATTCCAGAAATTATTTACCTAAAACAAACAGAATACAAAGAACTATTTCCTAATAGAATTACAGCCCGCTTGTTTTATGTAAACACCTCCAATTCTTTAGAGCTTAAGGACAGAAATTCCGATTTGTTTTTCAAACTAAATCCGAATAAACAAAATAGAATTGGTGCTTCTATATCGTTTAGATCGCTTACCATATCGTATTCGTTTGCTCCGGATTTCCTTTCAGAAAATAAGGATAATGACGACTCTAAACTCTTTAATTTAAATTTAAGACAATACTTTGGAAAACATTGGATGCAAACACTGGATGTGTTTTCAGAAAAAGGATTTTATCTGTCAGATGGCAGTAACTCGGCATATTTTCCAAAATTTAAAAACTTTAAAATAGGCGGAAGTACATCCTATATTTGGAACGAAAACTTCTCGTTTCGTGCTATTGTAAGCCAAGATGAAAAACAACTTAAAAGTGTTGGCAGTTTTATTCCTAGATTTGTTTATTATTACTCAAAATTCTCTTTAAAAACAGAAGATAATTTTCTTGATAGCGACTACTATACTTTTGATATTGCTTTTGCTCCTTCCTATTATTACAATTTTGTCCCTACAAAAAACCTATTTATTTCGGCTGGAGCTTCGGTTGGAATGGGGTTAAATTATTCCACGTCAGACGAGGAAAGTCTATTCTCATTATTAACGGAATTAAATTTTAGAGGCGCAATAACTTATGATATTAATGACTTTTATTTAGGTGCTGATTATAGTTACCTCATTATAAATCACAATACAGACCGAGAAACCTATGTAAAGGATGATATCCCTTTTTTTCAAATCTTTTTAGGCTACCGGTTTAAAGCTCCTAAAAAATTGGTTTATAAAACGGAAGAATTAAATAAAAAAATAAAGCTAAAAAAATAATATGTATCCATTAAAAAGAAACAGACGTTTACGTAGCAATGAAGCTATTCGCTCGTTAGTTCGTGAAACTATAATAACGCCAAACGATTTTTTAGTACCACTTTTTATAGTTGAAGGTAAAGGCGTAAAAGAAGAAATAGCATCCATGCCAAATTATTTTCGCTATAGTTTAGACCTTTTGGAAAACGAAGTAAAAGAGCTTTGGAATCTAGGTTTGAAATCGGTTTTGCTGTTTGTAAAAGTACCTGATAATTTAAAAGATAATAAAGGAACGGAAGCTTTAAATCCAAACGGTTTAATGCAACGTGCCATTAAAACGGTTAAGAATACTTGTCCAGATATGCTGGTTATGACTGATGTGGCTATGGATCCATATTCCTCTTATGGTCATGATGGTGTTGTAAAAAACGGCCTAATTTTAAACGACGAGACTGTTGATATATTAACAGATATGAGTCTGTCTCATGCTGAAGCTGGCGCCAATTTTGTAGCACCAAGTGATATGATGGATGGTCGTATTTTAAGCATTCGTGAAGCTTTTGAAAATAACGGTTTTCACAATACAGGAATTATGAGTTATTCAGCTAAATACGCATCGGCTTTTTATGGCCCGTTTCGTGATGCTTTGGATTCTGCACCTGTAGATATGGAAAATGTCCCAAAAGACAAACAAAGCTACCAAATGGATCCAGCAAACCGTTTTGAAGCCATCCGAGAAACCGAAATGGATATTGACGAAGGCGCTGATATGGTTATGGTAAAACCGGGTTTATGCTATTTGGATATTGTTCGTGAAATTAAAAATGCGGTTGATGTTCCTGTTGCTGTTTATCAAGTTTCTGGCGAATATGCCATGCTTAAAGCAGCTGCCGAAAAAGGCTGGTTAAATCATGATGCCGTTATGATGGAACAAGTAACAGCCATTAAACGTGCTGGAGCAGATGTAATTGCTTCCTACTTTGCCAAGGATGTGGTAAAATTATTAAACAAATAAAAAAGCAAAAAACCTTACAGTTCAGAAATTCATAGCTGTAAGGTTTTTTTATATTATTTAGGAATGGATACCACAAATTGCGCACCTGTACCTTTTCCTGCACTATAAGGCTCAAGCGTTCCACCGTGTTTCTCTACTATCTTTTTAGTTAAATAAAGCCCCAATCCTGTTGTTGGTTCGCCACTAGTTCCTAAATGACCGGGCACAAATTTTTTGAATAAAGTGCTTTTTGTGCGATCGTTAAAACCAATTCCATAATCTTTTATTATAATTTTCACCTCATTTTTGGTTTCTTCACCTGAAATACGAATTTCACCGTTTTTTTGCGAAAACTTAATAGCATTATTTACTAAATTTTCAAAAACCTGTGTTATCCCATTGGCATGTCCACGTATGGATAATTGAGCGGGTAAGTTGATACCAATAACCAACTGTTTGGCTTCAATAGGTTTTTTATAGGTGTGAATAATGGCATTAATAATTTCAGAAGCCGATAGCATTTCAAAGTTTTTAGATGATATTTCAAGATGTTTTGCCTTCAAAATTTTAAGCATATCTTCTAAAAATTTCACTTGTTTAGTAGCAACCTCGTTTAATAGCGTAATATACTCTTGCCGTTTTTGAGGATCATCACCATCTTCTTTTAAAAAATCAATAATACCTAACGTTTGTAAAACAGGTGTCCGTAAATCGTGCGAAATGAGTTCAATTATGTCTTGTTTTTCTTGATCTACCTCATCCAAACGCTCAATAGTAAATTGAATGTTTCTTAACATTTCCCCTACCTCATCTGTATAATTGGTAGGTAAATCTGGCTCTGTTTTGTCCTGAACAAAAGCATTAAGTGCATTTTTACCTTTTATAATGGGGTCTAATAATGCATCTAAAACTTTTAAAGTTAATGCCGTTGCTCCCAACGTTAAGCCTAACGTAATAAGTATAAACGTAGTCGTAGAAATTGTTGTAGCAAAAAGCGCATACATAATGATACCTAATAATGGTATGTGGATTCCTAAAAAAGCAACAAAGAGAAATTTATACGAATATTTTTTAAGAAAAGATACTTGCGAAAGTTTGTGATAAGTTTTCATGTATTTAGGGCTTTAGAGAGTATTAAATTGTTAAGACAAGATGAAACTTTTTTTCTACATTAATTACCTTAATGCCTTATATTAATAACCCAATGCCATTTTATAGTCTTAAAAAAAAGCCCACAAACTTTTGAAACTACATTTAAAATCTGAAATTCCCTTACGATTTTGTAAATTAGCAAGAAACTAAAAATACGTTAATGACCACACTCATTCTTTGGGCTACAGTATCTATTTTCTTTTCATTTTTATGCTCCATTTTGGAAGCTGTATTATTAAGTATCACACCTACGTTTATTACTGTTAAAAAACAAGAAGGCAAGGATTATGCGCTCAAGTTGGAAGCGTTAAAAAAAGATGTTGATCAACCACTTATTGCCATTTTAACCTTAAACACCATTGCGCACACTTTAGGCGCCATGATGGTTGGTATTGAAGCTGAAAAATTACCATTTAAAATTGAAGTTTTTGGTATAAATACCGTTGGTATCGTCTCGGCAATAATGACCTTGCTTATTTTAGTCGTTTCTGAAATTATACCTAAAACTATTGGAGCATCCTATTGGAAATCATTGGCTGGGTTTACAGCAACAACGCTTAACATTTTAATGTTTCCTTTAAAGTATTCAGGAATTTTATGGCTTCTACGCCTTACAACCAAACTGATTGGTGGCAGTCCACATGGTAGCGTATTAAGCCGCGAAGATTTCCATGCTATGACCAATTTAGCAGAAGAAGAAGGTGTTTTTCATGAATCTGAAAGTAAGGTTATAAAAAACATGCTCACATTTAAAGAGGTTTTAGCCAAAGACGTCATGACACCTAGAACGGTGATGTCTTTAGAAAATGAAAATCAAACCATCGAAGATTTTTTTAAGAAAAATGCCAACACCAAATTTTCGCGAATTCCTGTTTATACAAAGAAGTCAGATAATATAACAGGACTCGTTTTAAAAGATGAAGTTTTTAAGGAAATGGCTTTTGGAAATGGTGACAAGCTACTTTCAGCTATTAAAAGACCAATTATTATTATAAATCGCAACCTTCCTATTCCCCGCTTATTCGAACAGTTGGTAGAAAGTAAAAACCACTTGGCTTTAGTGGTAGATGAATATGGCTCTGTGAGTGGTTTAGTTACAATGGAGGATGTTATTGAAACTCTTCTAGGTTTAGAAATTATGGACGAAAGTGATGACGTTCCAGATTTACAAGTTTTAGCTAGACGTGGATGGGAAGCGCGCGCTAAACGACTCGGTTTAATTGATAACGAAAAGCCAACCGATTAATGGAACAAGAGCGTTGCATTATAAAATCACCACTTGGGTTCACCCAAATTACAGGAGATCCAGATGGTATTTCGGCTATAACCGTTTTAAATTCCGAAGAAAAACTAACGGATATTATTCCGGAACCTCTTCAAGATTGCGTCTATCAGCTTAATGAATATTTTGAAGGAAAACGTAAGCAATTCGATTTAATATTAAATGCAGAAGGCACCATTTTTCAAAAAAGCGTTTGGGATGCTTTGCGTAAAATCCCCTATGGTAAAACGGTGTCGTATTTGGAACTTTCTAAAAAACTAGGAGACATAAAAGCCATTCGTGCTGTAGCAAATGCCAATGGTAAAAACCCACTTTGGATTGTAGTTCCATGCCATCGGGTAATTGGTTCAGATGGGAGTTTAACAGGTTATGCTGGTGGTCTGCACCGAAAAAAATGGCTGTTAGAGCACGAAAGCCCTTATAAACAACAAGCCTTGTTTTAACCTAACATGTGGCGTAATTATAATTGGTATTAATCACATCAACTACAACAAGCCTCAATAAAAATTCCTATATTTATTTTCTAAATCTTACGGTATGAAATTCCTAAAATCGATCTTGAAATGGATCCTAATTGTTTTTGTTCTACTCATTGCAACCTTGTATATAACCGATACCGATTACCTTATAAAAGCCGTTAGAACTATTTATTTAAAGGGTTATTCCACAGCATATTTAGAAGATTATAAAGAATTTGATAATCAAGTTGTGGAAAATGGCACACCACAACCATGGCCAAATCATCAAGATTATAATAGCGTAAAAGAAACTGAAGCCTTAAATAAAATTAATAATGAAAACGGCACCATTGCTTACGTAATCATTAAAAATGATAGTATTTGGTTCGAAAATTATTACGATGGTTTTGATGAAAGTTCCAAATCCAACTCATTTTCCATGGCCAAAAGTTATGTATCCGCTATGTTAGGAAAAGCACTCATGCAAGGCCATATTAAGAGTTTGAATCAACCTGTTAGTGATTTCCTTCCTGAATTCACAGAAGGTTTAGCCGCCAAATTAACGGTTGGCGATTTATCATCTATGGCATCAGGAACCGATTGGGACGAAGCCTATTATTCGCCTTTATCTATCACTACACGTGCCTATTTTGATGATGATTTAGATAAGGTGATTAACGGTTTAAAAGTCGTGAAAGAACCAGGACAATCTTACACCTATTCAAGTGGTGACACCCAAATGCTAGCTATGGTTATTGAACGTGCAACTGGCAAAAAACTATATGATTATTTAACCGAATCGTTTTGGAAACCATTAGGTTCAGAAAACGCAACACTTTGGCAAGTAGACAGCGACGATCATGACATGGTAAAAGCATATTGTTGTATTGCTAGTAATGCGAAAGATTTTGCACGTTTAGGCAAACTCTATAAAGATCATGGAAAATGGCAAGGCAAGCAACTTTTAGATTCGGCCTTTGTTGCTAAATCTATTAAACCACGTTTTCCTGCTAGTCCAGAATACGGCTATGGTTGGTGGTTAAAAAATATTGATGATAAGGAATTTTTTATGATGCGTGGCCACTTGGGTCAGTACGTTATTGTGGAACCAAATGACAACGTAATTATTGTAAGATTAGGGCATTCTAAAGGACCAGGAGACGCACTGGCAACGTTTACGCCCGATATTTTTACGTATATTGAAGAGGCTTACAACATGCTTAATAAAAAATAAACCATGATTTCTAAACTAAATCTCGAAAACATTCTATTCCTGGATATTGAAACCGTTCCAGAAACGAGGCATTTTTCAGATTTAGATGAAACCAAACAAATGCTTTGGGACGCCAAATCCAAATACCAACGTAAAGACGAATTTACTGCTGAAGAATTTTATGATCGTGCTGGAATTTGGGCTGAATTTGGAAAAATAGTCTGTATTTCGGTGGGATATTTTAAAATGGAAGGCGATGTTCGCACCTTTCGGGTAACGTCCTTTTATGGTGAGGAAATCAAGATTCTAAAAGACTTCAAAAATTTATTAATTTCGCATTTCAGTGAAAATAAACACTTGCTTTGTGCACATAATGGTAAGGAATTTGATTTTCCATACATAGCACGACGCATGATTATTCATAATATAGAATTGCCTTATAAACTTAATTTATTTGGTAAGAAACCCTGGGAAGTTCCGCATTTGGATACGCTAGAATTGTGGAAATTTGGTGATTATAAAACCTATACCTCTTTAAAATTATTGACTAATGTGTTGGGGATTCCTTCGCCCAAAGATGATATAGATGGCAGTGAAGTCTACCGAGTTTTTTACGAAGAAAACGATATCGATCGGATTATAATATACTGCGAGAAAGATACCATTGCCGTAGCGCAAATTTTCTTACGCTTGCGAGGTGATGAACTCCTTCATGATAACGAGATTATTCATATTTAAGTCTGCAAAAAGGATGGAGCGCATGTTTGAAATCCTTTTTTTATTTTAGAAAAAAGATTGAGTAGCGAGAGCCTGGTTTTTTCTTTCAAAAAATTTGCCCAAAAAACTTAAAAGTATCCATTGTCTTTTTTAACCACAGCAATAAAAAAGTCCAGAGCTTTCACTCTGGACGTTTTCATTAAAAAATAATTTATAATTACTGCTTGATAAAGCGTTTTACTTTCGTTTTCTCACCAATATTTAATTGAATTATGTACATGCCATCATTCAATTCTGAAACATTAATGGTTTCGGTAAATACGCCTTTCATTACTATTTGACCAAGCATATTCGATATTTGATAACTTTGTGCTTCTAATCCATTTAAAGCGATATTCAATGCTTGCTTTGTTGGATTTGGATATAGAGTAAACAAATCATCCGTGGACGATGTTACGGTTCCAAGACCTCGAGATGCACCGCCAACACAGAAGTTTGTTGTTTGCGAACTTGTAAAAGAACCACCACTTGCTAATGTTGTAGTTCCAGCTTTTAAAGTATACGAACCATTCCCGTATGAGCAGCAAATACCATCGCCATAAACATCTCTAACAACTAATGCATAACAACCTGCAGGTAAATTGACATCAATATTTAAGGTAGAACCATCTGGTTGCGAACCATACGTACCGCCAGAAGCTACAGTAGTGCCACCATCAAGGATTGCCCATGAGGTTTCTTCCGGGTAATTATCAAAGGTAATGGATAGACTAACGGTTGTATCACCACCAGAATTTCCACCACTTACAATATTTACTGTGTAATCTTCCACTTCGCCATAACTAAATGTTTCACAAGATGTTGGAATAGCATTGTATTTCATAGCCACACGCATTCTGGTTTCACCTAATGTAGCCGATGTAGGAATTGTAAAACTTCCGCTTACAGGACTTGTTTTAGAAGCTGATCTAGACCATACCTGCTCACCTGAATCGGTAAAATCGCCATCTTGGTTATAATCTATCCATACAGCGTATCCTTCATTATAACTAGTTCCTGTCCAGGTAGGTGTTACGGTAACTGTATAATTATTTGCTTTGGTTAAATTAGTGGAAGTTGCGGTAAAGTCTGAATAGGATTGTGCGCCAGAAGCCTTATTAATGGTTCCTAATTGCACACGTGAAATGTACTCGTCATTGACACTGTTTCCTTGAGCGCTACAGTATTGAGAACCTGTTTGACATGGCTGACACGATGAACCTCCGCAATCTACACCCGTTTCAGTTCCATTTTGCACACCGTCATTACATGTTGGTGTTGTTGTACTACCGCCACATTTTTCTGATAGTGCTAAAGATCTTCTAGCACCTCCAGCATTCAGCACCGCGCGCATTCTGTTTTTTTGTCCCGCTGTAAATAAGTTCATACAAGAATCGTTTGTATAATCCATATAGTTTTGAACCATATCTGCAGATCCACAAGAAACGCGTCCTGTTGGACAACCTCCATTTGAGGTTTGATGCGTAGGAGTATCACTAACAAAATCGTTTCCACAATTAGCATCTCCCCAAATATGTCGAAGATTTAGATAGTGTCCCACTTCGTGTGTGGTTGTACGTCCGCCATCAAAGGGAGCGGATACATTTCCAACGCGACCAAAATAGTTATAAGCCATTACAACGCCGTCTGTAGCAGCATTTCCGCCAGGAAATTGGGCATAGCCTAAAATGGTGTTTCCACCACTAGTCATTTTTGGTACAATCCACATATTAAGGTATTCAGAGGTATTCCAAGGGTTAACACCACCTTGCGATGATTTTTTCATGTCATCAGTTGTTCCCCAATCTTGACGTGTTGTAGACTTTCTAGTAATTCCTGATGTTGCATTTCCATTAGGATCAATAGACGCTAAGCAGAATTCAATTTGGGTATCAGCCGCTTGAGACCATGTGTTATCTGCATCTGGATTTGTACGTCTAAAATCTTCATTTAAAACATCTAATTGCGATTGGATTTGTGCAACACTTATATTTTCTGTACTGTTTCTGTATAGTACATGTACAACAACAGGAAGTGTTATTATAGAACCATCGATTCTATTATTTTCCATCTGTTGGATTTGGGTTTGCGTAAACGCTTCAATTTGCGCCATGCGTAGTTCGAGACCTGGGTCTTGTTGTTTTCGGTATTCCAAGTTTTCCATAGTTGAGCAATTGCGTTCTTGGGCAAAAATCGCGATGCTAAACAGAAAACACATAAAGAATAATGTAGTAGGTTTTTTCATGTGAAATGTTTAAAATTTTAAGTTAATAATTGAATTATTCTACACGAATGTATTTTAAAAATGATAATTTCAAAATATAATAGCCTTATTTTCGTTGAATAACCATTAGAAAAAATTCTTTACGGTTTTACCACAACAGGTTTGAAGAAAAAACTTACATTTTTTCATGTCTATTCAGTTTGAAATTTTCACAATTAGCAACTTAAAAAGTTTGATTTACACAATTTAAATTAAAAATATTCTCATAAAAAAACGCCCAGATTTTTCAACCTGGACGTTTTTACTTCAATTTAATTTATACCTATTGCTTAATAAAACGTTTCGTTACTATACCGCTTTCCGTTTTAAAACGAATTTGATACAATGCTGTTTCTAAATTACTAACATCAATAGTTCCATTGTTCAACGCGCCTTTTCTAACCATTTGACCAATGCTATTAAATACTTCATAGGTTACATCTTGAAAGGTTGTTTTAATATTTAAAACGTTTCCTTTTACAGGATTTGGATACAAGGTAATATCTTGTTCTAATTGAGGCGTATTCATATCAACCACCTCACGTGAAGCCGACTCTATACAGAATACGGTTGATTCAGAAGCCGCAAAACTACCACCAGACGCTAAAGTTCCCGTAGACCCCGTTAAAGTATACGAACCATTTCCGTACGAACAGCAAATACCATCGCCATACGCATCGGTAATTGTAAACGTATATTCGCCAGCCGCCAAACCACTAAAGGTTCTGTTAACGGTTGAGCCATCTGGATTTGATGTGGAATAGGTTGCAGATGCAACTGTCGTTCCCGAGGCATTTTTAAGCGTCCAACCCGTTTCTTGAGGATAATTATCAAAGGTTAAACTTAAGGTAACGTTACCTACGTTACAGTTTCCACCTGTTCCACCTCCTCCAGTGGTTAAACTTATATTATCAATGGCTAAATCAGCCTGCCATGTTGTTCCAACGTTTCTATTAAAACGCAATTGAACGGTTCCACCAACATAAGTTGATAAATCCACACTTACCGATTGCCAAGAATTTCCTTTATTCCCCGACTCATTCCAAATAGAAGTCCAAGATGTGCCATTATTCGTACTCGCTTCTAACGCAATAGTCCCAAAGTTATTTGAACCATACATGTGGTATTGGAAATTGAATGTTGCAGCATTCTCGGCTGACAAATCAAAACAAGGTGAGTTTAAAATGGCCCGTTTGTTGGGATAATTAGGACTCGATGCCTCCACAAAAATATAATAACTGCCTTGAGCCGCACTTGATGGTCCTGTGTTGCTTGAAGGCGTTCCGTTTGCATCAACGGTCCAGTTCGCATCATCAGCAGTGGATTGTGTCCAAGCGCCTAATGTGTTTTCAAACCCTTCAGTATACGGAAATGCCGAAACACTTCCTGAACAACCTGTGTTTGTAATTGGTAAGGTGGTAACGTTTACCGGATTACTATAGTCTGAAATATTTCCCGCAGCATCTTTAGCTCTTACTCTAAATGTATAAGCCGTGTTCGCTGTTAAGCCCGTTACTTGTCTCGTAGTTCCAGAAACACTAGCAATAATAGCGGAACCTTGATATACATCATACCCTGTGACTCCTACATTATCAGTGGACGATGACCAGCTCAAACTCGTACTTGTTTGCGTTGTATTAGTTGCAGATACATTAGCTGGCACACTTGGTGCTTGCGTATCTGGCGGATTTAATGTTGTAACATTTACCGTATTACTAGCAACGGACACATTTCCTGCGGCATCTTTAGCGCGGACACTAAATGGATATGATGTGCTGGCACTTAAACCAACTACAGCATACGATGTTCCAGAAACGGTTGCAATAATACTAGCACCTTGATAAACATCATAGGCCGTAACGGCAATATTATCAGTAGCGGCATTCCAACTTAAATTGGTTGTTGTTTGCGTTGTGTTGGATGCTGATAAATTGGTTGGCGCACTTGGCGCAACGGTGTCAGGACCTTGAGATTGAATTACGATGGTATAATCTTCAACTTCGCCATAATTAAATGTTTCACATGGTGTAGGAATTCCATTGTATTTCATGGATACACGCATACGTGTAGAATTTTCAACAGCACCTGCAGGAATGGTGAAATTACCACTTACAGGTGTTGTTTTTGAAGCTGCACGCGTCCAAACTTGCTCGCCTGCATCATTAAAATCGCCATCACGATTGTAATCAATCCAAACAGAATACCCTTCATTATAAGTAGTGCCTGTCCATGTTGGTGTTACTGTTATCGTGTATTGTGTACCTTTAGTTAGCGTTGTGGTAATACCTGTGAAATCTGAATAAAATTGCGCTCCAGAGGCATTATTTATGGTGTTCAATTGCACACGACTAATGAATTCGTCATTCACATTCGTACTTGCTGACGAACAGTAATTTAGTTGCACATCCGTGGTTGTGAAGTTGATTGAACTGCTATAAGCTGAACTACTTCCACCACTACATTTACTGCGAACTTGCGCTTCATACTGTGTTAAACTACTTAATCCTGAAATAGATGTTGAAATTCCAGTTACATTATTTGTTGTCCAAGTTGTTGTTCCTGTTTGACGGTAACGTAAATCGTAAGTCGCTCCTGAAACAGCACTCCATGATAGGTTTGCCGAATTAGAATTAACACCAGAAGCATTTAAACCAGTTGGTACTGTAGCATTACAAACTACTTGACCAGCAATGGTGAAATTACTGTTAGAAATATCGAAGAAAATATGATTACTTCCCTTAACCATGATACGGTTTTGATTCCCTTGATTATTTGGAACAACCACATTTTGAGCGCCATCATTTGGAACATTTGTTGCTAAAACAATCGGATAGGTATCGCCACCATCGGTTGATAAAAAGATATCCACATTAGTAGCATTCACGCCATTACCTGTAGTTCCGGCAACATTCCACGTTACGTTTTGCGTACTTCCTGCAGACCACGTTACATTAGAGTTTGGTGCGTTTACTACAAATGGACCAGCTGTTCCATTTACCGTTACAACCATATCATCACTATTATTGGCTGCACCTCCAGCTTTATTATCTCTAACCGTCATACGGAAATTTAATGTTCGTGCTACATTGGGAACCGCTTCCCATTGCCAAGATGTACTCCCTGACTTAATGGTAGATAACCTTGGAAAATATCTTTTTGTATCCGTTGAAGGATTATAAGAACGAAACGCTACACCAGTTGTTGCTGTCGTGCTAGGGTACGTTGTGGCTGCGTTGTTTTCATCAAATTGTTCCCAGCAATACGTTAATACATCACTAGAATTAGCATCAGAACCTGAACCATTTAAAACAAAAGGCGTTCCTTTTGGAATGGTATAATTAGAGCCTGCATCGGCTGTTGGAATGGCATTTCCCGTATTGGTATTGGTCTGACAACTTCTTGATTTAATATAATTAGTAACTTGCTGAATAGAGAAGGCATGAAAATAAGGATCACTATTGGATTGCACATCTGTAGCTCCCGTAATTCCGGCATAACCCATAATTGTTGTACCACTTCCCGGCTCAAAATGCGCATTGGTACTTTCATTTCTAAAAGAAAATGTATGGTTGGCACCAAATTGATGACCCATTTCATGGGCTACATAATCAATATCAAATGGCTCACCTTCTGGATCTGTTCGCGAGGTAAAAGCACTTCCTTTTTGTCCATTCACGCAAATACATCCTATACAACCCGCGTTTCCATTATTGGAGTCGCGTGCAAATAGGTGACCAATATCATAATTAGATTCCCCAATCACACTTGTGAGTGTTGATTGTAATTGACTATTATAATTTGACGACGAATAAGGGTCACTACTAGCATTGGTATAAATAACATTTGTATTATTAGGAATAACAACCATGGTTACATTAAAATCGTTTTCAAAAACACCATTAACACGCGTCATTGTTGCGTTTATTGCAGCTAGTGCTAATGCTTTAGTTCCACCATGGTACGCCGTATATTCGCCTGTTGTAGACACCGCCAATCTATATGTCCGCAATAAACCATCATCTGCATTTCGTAAAGAACTACCATCACCCGTAATATTCGTGTTCATAGCATCTGTTACGGTACATTCAAAATCATCTTGCTCAATTCTGCGGTCTTGACGATTAAACGCCACGTATTGACTTAAATCATTAGTATAAGCTTCAATAAAACTTGCGGGTTTATCTGGCGACAAACGCATACTCTGAAAACCTTTAGGCGACATACTAAAGCGAATAACATCCGCTGGATTGTCAATTCCTTGTCCAGCGTACGAACGAATATCAGGAAAACGCGCTTGTAAATCTGGATGCAAAACCGAAGCTTCCACTATCCGAAAGCGCTCCATGACGCCTTGATCATTTGGAAAAGACAAGATAACTTGCGATTGACGCCCAATTTCTTCGCGTTTAGAAACGTTTTGAAGCGATTGCTTTAGCGCGTTAAAATTCAATGAGAAAATCTCTGAATCTGACAAAAGAAGTTTACTGCTTTTAACAGCCTTTTTGCTGACAGCGACTTGTTTTTTCCAAAGTTTATCACTTTGAGAAAAACCTACGCTCATGCTGAATAGAACTAATAAAAAGAATAGTTTTTTAATCATAATTAATTGCTATTTATGTGATTATTTAATGAAATTTTCACGAATTTAATATAAAAATGACCATATTACTTATGTAATTGTTATTTTTTTATTGAAATAAATACAGAATTATTAACATTACGGTTTTACCACAGTAGTTTTGAAGAAAAGACTTACTTTTACATGTATGCAAACAAATAAAATTTTAGAGGTTACCAACTTAAAAATTTCATTTTCTAATAATAAAATTGAAAATGAAATTATTCATGGCATCACATATAGTTTATTTCCAAATGAAATTTTAGGCATTGTAGGTGAGTCCGGGTCAGGCAAATCAGTTTCATCATTAGCCATTATGGGACTACTCCCTAAACAGATTTCTAAAATCACTGAAGGCTCCATTCACTTTGATAATGTTGACTTAACGCAAATTTCATCTAAAGATTTTCAGGACATTCGCGGAAACGATATCGCTATGATTTTCCAAGAACCAATGAGTTCCTTAAATCCTTCAATGCGATGTGGCGAACAGGTTCGGGAGATTCTTTTACAACATACCAATTTATCCAAGTCTGCAGCAAAAACAGAAACAATTAATCTTTTTGAAAAAGTAAAACTACCCAATCCGGAACGTGTTTTTAAGGCTTATCCTCATGAAATTTCAGGCGGCCAAAAACAACGGGTTATGATTGCCATGGCTATTGCTTGTAAACCCAAAATTTTAATTGCGGATGAACCTACAACCGCTCTAGATGTAACCGTTCAAAAGGAAATTATTTTATTGCTGAAAGAACTTCAGCAAACTGAAAGCATGAGCATTTTATTCATTTCACATGATTTATCGCTTATTTCAGAAATTTCCAATCGGGTTTTGGTTATGTATCAAGGTCATATTGTGGAACAAGGATTGGTTACTGATATTTTTAATAAGCCACAACACACGTACACCAAAGCATTAATTAATGCCAGACCAGCCTTAGATGTGCGCTACAAACGTTTAGCAACCATTAAAGATTACATGAATAACACCATTGATAAAACAGTTGTTAACACTGAAGATCGCGCCAGAAATCATGAGAAAATTTATGCAAAACAACCACTTTTAACGGTTAAGAATTTAGAAAAAATCTACTTTTCAAAATCGGGTTGGTTTAAAAAAGATGAAGCTTTTAAAGCTGTCAATCAGGTTAATTTTAACTTATATGAAGGCGAAACATTGGGATTGGTTGGCGAATCTGGTTGTGGGAAATCCACATTGGCAAATGTTATTTTACAATTGGACAAAGCGTCTGCAGGGGAGATTATTTATAAAGGAAACGATATAACCTCCTTACCAAAAAACGCTATTCGAGAATTACGAAAAGATATTCAAATTATTTTTCAAGATCCGTATGCATCGTTAAATCCGAGGATTCCCGTTGGAAAAGCCATTATGGAGCCTATGAAAGTTCATGGCATTGGAACGTCAGATGTAGACAGAAAAACACGTGTTTTAGAATTATTGGAGAAGGTTGGTTTAGATGCCTCGTTCTTTTCGCGCTATCCACATGAGTTTTCTGGTGGCCAAAGGCAGCGCATAGGAATTGCGAGAACCATTGCTTTGGAACCTAAATTAATTATTTGCGATGAATCGGTTTCGGCATTAGATATTTCCGTTCAGGCACAGGTACTTAATTTACTGAATGATTTAAAAGAAAATTTTGGGTTTACCTATATATTTATTTCACACGATTTAGCTGTGGTAAAATATATGTCCGATAATTTAATTGTAATGAATAAAGGAGAAATTGAAGAAATGAATGATGCAGATATCATTTACGCAAATCCGCAAAAGGCGTACACCAAAAAACTTATTCATGCTATTCCAAAAGGATTATAGCATGAATAATTTCTTTGTTAAATACATAAAGCTTTTAATGAATCGTTTGGTGTTTTGAATACTCAAATTCAAGCTGTTTTCATAACGTGTAGGTTGTTCGGGTAGATTTGAGGCAAAATTCATAAGTAGGTTAGGTTTATGTTAGATTTGGGGTTTTTTGCTAATTTAAATTATAATAGATTTGGGGCAAATTATAATTCAAATTTCAAAGGATTCAGTTCAATTCATTAGTTAGGTTTGGGATTGCTAATATGACATATATTTTGAAAGTATCAGTTAAAATACATTATTTTTCGATGAAATACATATTATTTTAACATTTAAGATAATTTTTGAATATTTTTCCTACAAAAAATGTTATTGAAATTTATTTGATTACATTTAAACTTTAAAATTATACGATGAAAAAGTATCTACTTTATGCTTTAGGATTGTTTTGCTTGAGTTGTACTATTCAATATGAAGGTGATACGCGTCTTGTAGCCAATGGGCAATTGCTAGACCGCAATGCCAATCCAATTCCAAATCTTGATATTGAAATTTGGGCTTACACAGATTACAACGGTTCCTATGGAAATTCTAGCGATTTAATTTCCTTAACAAAAACCAATAATTTAGGCGAATTTGAAATGGTGTTTCCAAAAGCCAAAGAAAATATATCTTACGAAATAAAAGCTTTGGACAACACGTATACGTATCAAAACAAAACGGTTTCAAATATTAAAGCTTTCAATTTTGTAGACTATACGTTTTCATCAACCAACCTATTTACTTTGATTGAAATAGATGACATTATGCAGCTAACCATTATTCTGAATAATGTAAACACAGAAAATCAAATTATAGATATTTCCATAGATGGCATTTTGGCTAAAAATCATGTTTATGCGAATCCTATAGAGGAACCTGAACCTTATTATTACGGCAGTTATTATGAAACCGTTGCTAAAAACCAAACGCTTATTATCCATTACGATGTAAGAAATAATAACACACAAACCGTTTCTTCGTTTCAAGAAATACTTGATGTTAGCGATGAAGATATTTATGAATACACCCTAAATTATTAAGGAATGAAACATTTTTTAATAGTGATTCTCTTGTGCCCAGTTTTTGTTTTTGCACAAGAAAATCGCCGTACGGAATTTGAATCTGAGTTTGAACCTCGACCAGAATTCTACATTTACATGATAAATCATAATAATTTTGGCGACAACTATCTATCCGAAGCTAATGATCCAAACTTTCTAGGAGTTGGACTTAAAATAAATGCTTTTAAAGCTTATAATTTTAAAATAGGTATTGGTGGTGAATATATGGAGTATACGGTAACCAACAAAACATTAGGTGGCAACATTAACAAGTCCTTTTATTATGCTGCGTATCTTAAACTGCAATATGAAATAGATTTTAAGGACAGTTGGGCTGTTGAACCTTTAATAGGTATTGGTAGAACTAGAATCCACCAAAAAAGTGGTTCGAAAGATTTCGATGATTTTTACGGAACCGCATTTTACATAGGTAGTAACTTACTCTATAAATTTACAGATCATGTGGCTGTGTATCTAGGCGCAAATTATAATTATACACAGTTTGATGTTAAAACAGCTACTGCTTATAAGGATTTCTTTCAAAAAGCCAATCAAATTCAAGTCCAGCTAGGCTTAATTTTTTCGATTGGCAATAATTAGAAAAACTGTTTTGAATATTTTTTTAAAATGGAATTCCGCTAAAGCTCCATTTAGTTTTGCATTTCTATTTTATGCGAGGGTTAAACTGAATTCGCTCAAATGCTCATTTCAGGGATTGTGCCTTCTATAATTAAAGTGCCTTCCGTTGCTTTTTGAATCTCTTCAACAGAAACACCTGGCGCACGTTCTAAAAGCTTGAAGCCTTTATCTGTAACTTCTATAACCGCAAGATTCGTCACAATTTTTTTAACGCAACCAACACCAGTTAATGGCAATGAGCAACGTTTTAGTAGTTTAGATTCGCCTGCTTTGTTTGTATGCATCATAGCCACGATTATGTTTTCAGCACTTGCCACTAAATCCATAGCACCACCCATACCTTTTACCATTTTGTTTGGAATTTTCCAGTTGGCAATGTCGCCATTTTCCGCCACTTCCATGGAACCTAATATGGTTAAATCTACATGTTGCCCACGAATCATAGAAAAACTCATAGCCGAATCGAAGAAACTAGCTCCTGGTAAGGTGGTAATGGTTTGTTTTCCGGCATTTATAATATCGGCATCTTCTTCGCCTTCAAAAGGAAATGGTCCCATGCCAAGCACGCCATTTTCACTTTGAAATTCTACTTCTATATCGTCTCGCACGTAATTGGCAACCAAGGTTGGAATACCAATTCCTAAATTCACGTAGTAACCGTCTTGAACTTCCTGTGCTATGCGTTTTGCTATTCCGTTTTTATCTAACATGTTTTAATAATTTGAAGATTTGTTAATTTGATGATTTGAAAATTAGCTTTGTTTACTACTTGATATTATTTTCGACATAATTTTAATTATGGATTTCAAATCGTCATTAATTAGTTTGTCTGGCGTTGGATAATGCTGTGATTGTTCACATAACTTTAACCAATACTGTAATTCATCTGCTTCTTTAGCCGCAATTTTAAATTTATGAATAAAATCTTTTTTGCTCTCTGCATTCTGTGCTTCTGCTACGTTAGCACCAATAGATGTTCCACTTCTAAATATTTGAGAAGCCATTTCATATTTATGATTCTTTCAAATTTCTTCAGAAAAATCAATGATATTTAATGATAATTTGAAAGTTAGCGTCACTATAATATTTTCCTTATCGTTCCTCATCTTCAAATTTTCAAATCATCACATCGTTTAATCCCTTTTTCTAACTGTACGTTGTTCAATACGTTTTTCGTAGTTTTTACCTTCAAAAATACGTTGCACAAAAATTCCAGGTATATGGATTTGGTTGGGATTTAGTTCACCAACTGGCACTAATTCTTCAACCTCAACAACGGTTATTTTGGCTGCACCACACATATTGGGATTAAAGTTTCTGGCTGTTCCCTTAAAAATTAAATTCCCAGCAGCATCACCTTTCCAAGCTTTTATAAAGGCAAAATCGGCTTTAAAGGCATGTTCTAATACATACATTTTACCATCAAATTCGCGGGTTTCTTTGCCTTCGGCAACTTCCGTCCCATAACCAGCAGGTGTGTAAATAGCTGGGAAACCAGCCTGTGCTGCACGACAACGTTCGGCTAATGTTCCTTGCGGAATTAATTCCACATCCAATTCACCACTTAACATTTGACGTTCAAATTCATCATTTTCACCAACGTAAGATGAAATCATTTTGTTTATTTGGCGTTTGTGCAGCAATAATCCCAATCCGAAATCGTCCACACCAGCATTATTAGAAATACAGGTTAAACCTTTTACTTCCAATTCTACCAATTTGGCGATACAGTTTTCTGGAATACCACTTAATCCAAAACCGCCAAACATAAAGGTCATATTATCGGTTACGCCTTGCAAGGCTTCGTTAATATCTGCAACTTGTTTATTAATCATAGTGCTGTTTTTTTGCTTCCGAAAAATACAAAATAAAAAAGCCATTCGGAAGGGAATGGCTTTTGAAATTTTTGGGTGTGAATTACTTATCAATAAAGACAAATTGACATTATAGTTTATAAGCCACTTTAAACATAAAAATTCGTGGCATAATAAAGGTTTTGCCATCGCTTATATAAAAGCTTGAAAATGAATTTTGCTGTTTAAATTCGGTATTAAAAATGTTTGAAATACCCATTTCAAAACCCCAAGGACTATTTTCTGTTTGATAGAAAAGTGATGCATTAGCGTTGTCAAATTGATTTTTTATACCAGCTGTTTTATTCTTATAATTGTTGAATGTGTAATCGGCTTTGAAAATAAAATCGTTTAGAAAATCATATTCTAAAGCGGCGAAAATCTCATTGTTTTCAAATTTTGTTTTGTTTCCAAAGGCTTGATAATTACTAAAATCCTTGGTGTAAGCAATTTCGAAATTAGGCCAATTTTTAAAAAATGATTCTGCGCTAATCGTGGAAGAAACGCCTTTAGAAATATTTAAATTTGTTTGATTATTAACCAACTGATAAAAATCATTATAGGTAAAGCGACTTTTAAATTTATAGCTAATTTTTCTAATTTTCTTATTAATGGCGCCATTTACCGTCCACGTATGCTCTGGTTGACTAAACATTATTTGTGTACTGAATTGTTCAATACCATTTAACTGCGTAACGGTTTTAATTTGCTCAATTTTTTTAGTTAGGTTCGTCCCAACATTTAAATAAAAACCTTTAAAAAAACTAGATTTATAATAATTTAAACTAGCTGAATGATACAATTGATTTTCCAAACTCGTGTTCCCTTTATAAACCCTATTAAAGTTAGATAGTACAAAATTGCCTGCAAGCTGGTCAACACTTGGAAAACGCGCTTGCAACTGGTATTTAAAATTAATTTTTTCGCTATTATTAAATTCAATTTTAGTTGAAAATTGGGGTAATAATAAGGCTTTACTTTTAGAGTCTTTATCATTAAATTGGCTGGTGTTCCATAAATAAATATGGTAATATAAAGCTGGCTTAAAGGTTGCAATACCTATTTGAAACTTATATTCTAAACCTATAAATGGATTAACAAACTGATATTGAAAATCATTACCAAAACCAGCACTTGAAAAATTGTTGATGCTGCCATCACTCAATAATTGCGCGTCATTTGAATACAGGTTATCAAAAGCGGCATTAATACCAATACTTGTATATAAATGATTAAAACTATTTAATACCCAATAATCCTTAACTATAGCATTTGCCACATGGGTTTTTATTTTTTTTGTTTGACGAATATTATAAAAATCATCGGTTTCCAACGGAATTAACCCTTGTAGAATTTGCTGATTCGTTTGCCAATTAACAACAGGTTTATTATTTTGGAAAGTATAAGAAGCTTCTAAAGTACCAGTATGACTGTCAGTTAGTTTTTTACTGTAACTAACCTGCTGTTCCAGATTAATATTTTTAATATCAGATTGCGTTGCTATTTGGTTGTTTTGCACAGGATTTATAGTTGAAATAAATCCTTGACTATCATTGTTAGAAATCTTTACAAAACTATTATAACTCAAATCTTCTTTAAAACTTGGTTTGTATTCATAGGTTAGTTTTCCGATGGTGAAAAAAGTATTTACTGTGTTATTGCTTGTTCTATCTTCTATAAATGGTGTTTCATTATCTAAATAAGCCGTATTCGTTTCGGTTTGTGTTTCTATTTTGGCATTATTAGTAATAACATAAGCACTTATATCCGAATTTTTACTTATGGATTGCCTAATATTTCCAGCAGCAAATTGGTTGGTATTGGATTTATAATCGTTATTGTTTAAATACCTGGAAAAATCGCTATTAAACAAATTAAAATAACTCCCAACATCGTCCATGAGTTTACCAAAACCTCCTTCAAACTCTAAATAATCTCGAAATGTAAAACTCTTAACACCTGTATTATTCAAATCGCCTATAAAATTCAAGGTTGTTTCTGGACTATAGTAAAATATGTTTGGATGCACCACATAACGTTCTTTTATTCCAGTTCCCGCTTCTACATCGCCAAACACAAACTTCTTTTTATCTGCTTTCAATTTTATGTTCATGGCTAAGGTCTCACTATCTTTTAAGCCTTTCAGCATAGCAACTTCATTATAATTATCTAGCATTTCTACCTTATCAATGGCATCGGCAGGAATATTGTTTACGGCTAGTTTACTATTTCCAGTAAAAAAGACTTTATCTTCAACCAACACTTTGGTTACACGCTTCCCGTTGGATGTTACGTTACCATCTCTATCCACCTCAACACCAGGCAATTTTTTTAAAACATCACGCAGTTTACGTTCTTCGCCTGTTACAAATTTATCTGCTAAATATATAATGGTGTCTTTTTTTACGGTTACAGGTGGTGTGTAGTGCAGCTCTACTTCTGTAAGTTGATTTAAACTTTCTTTCAAAGAGAAATTTTTAGAAATATTTGTTTCGGCTGTGACTAGTGTAAACGTTTGTGGCTCGTATCCCAAATAACTAACTGTAACTTCATACGTTTGGTTCATCTCTAATTTTAAGAGATAGTTACCTGCTTTATCGGTAATTGAAAAACGCATATCGGCATTTTCAGCATCTGGAACAGCCAGAATATTAGCATATTCTAATGGGTTTTGGAGCGTATCTTTAATAACGCCTGTTACCTCAATATTCTGGGCTTGTAAAACTACATGTGCCAAGAAAATGATAGCAGAAGTCAGTATATATTTCATGCAATGACACTTTGAGTTTAGAAATAATAATTACCTTCCAGAATTTTCTTTTAAAGTAGAAAAGGAAATAGTTTGCTGTTTTTGATAGTCCTCTTTACTTATAGTTTCACCTTCAGGCCAATTGATAACAATGAGTTTTTTAGGATTTAAGACGACTTTTTTAGCTACAAAATGCACAATATGGTCTTTATATTCCAAAACCAGACCAGGTAAATTGCCTACGTATTCTTTTGGCCCAAATGCTATTGGTATTTGTGGTGTGTACCAAACTTCAATGGCAACGGTTTCTTCATTCATTAATTCCTTGTATGCCATGGCTTTGTAACAAACATAATCACCAATTTTTTTAATATTTTTTGTTAATTTCCAATCAATGTGTTCAAGGTTACTTTCTATATAAAGATCGGTACTTGAGTTATCTTGTAAAATTTGTTTTTTTAGTAATAAATTGGTGTAATAGTCACCTTGAGCTACCGCTCTTACAGCTAACATTTTATTTCTATCCAAACCTCCCAAAACCATAGCATTAACTAATCCAAATTTAGATTGAAATCCATTAAAGCTTAATTTACATTCAAAATTTGATGCTGTTTCAGCCATACTACTAAAAATTTGAAGGGCTGATTTATTTGATTCTCTTTTATAACGTTCTGCAACTGCGTTATAAATTGGCTCTAAACTCACAGAATAGGCAACAACACCTGATACTTGCTTGCTTTGAGCAATACTATTTAAATGCATAAGTAGTACTAAAATACTGAAACAATATTTTTTCATATTTGGATAAAATTAAAAAACCATATTACAAATAAATTAAGATAAATGTAATATGGTCTCTAGTTAATCTATAGTTTTTACTCGCACAATTCTAGTGCTGATTGCAGTACTGCACCAGCATAAAAACCGTCGCCACCAGAATACTCGTATATAAAATCTGCCAAATACCATGCATTCTCTTCACAAGTTTTTTGTTTTTGTTCAATTTTTAATGCGCTTAAATTAACAGCATTAATGCTTCCTGCAAAAAATAATGTTAGAATGGTAATACTTAGTACTTTTCTCATAATTTCTAAAATTTTAAACCTGTTATTAATTTTTAGAACAGGTTGCTTAATAAACATTTTTGGCTTATAGTAAAGCCTTGACGTTTTAACTTTAGAAGTTTTGTTGAAGTTATTGTTTTGAAGTTTTGTGTACGTTATCCATAATAGAATATAAATAAAAAACTGACGCCAGTTTAAGATCTCGATCATGCTTCGAGCAACCATTTTAGAAACTTCAAATCTAAAACAATTCCTCTCGGCTTTTCAAACCTAAAAAAAAAACTATTATGTACACAAGCTTTTTTAGAGAATTTTATGTATTTCATCGAAAACTCAAAAAACCGTTACGGTTTTACCGTAAAAAGGGATCCTGTCCGCACTAATACTTTTTTACCTCTACTAAAATTGGTAAATTCGATTGGTGTATTTTTAACTACTTTTAGTTTTTATCAAAAAAATCTGCCATTTTATCACCAACCATTTTTAGAAATTCAGCTTCTTTTATTGTTTTATCAGAATTGGGTCTTTCTATAAATTTGACACTAGTGTCTTTTATTATTATATGTGACGCGTAAAATGTTAACTTTCTATTTATGGTTGCTTCTAATATCAATCCTGGTAAGCCAGTTAATCCGTTTGGACCATAAGAAACCGGTATTTTATTAGTAAACCAAGCTGTAATATTTGAGTTTAATGACGCCGCCTTATAGCATGTGAAATCTCCTATTTGTTTTGTTTCGTTCATAATTTTCCAAGACTCTTTGTTAAAAGGCATCAAAATATTAAAATTTATCCCAGAAAAATTCTTGTTTAATATTTTCACCGAGTCTTGTGTGCTTGTGTAGTAAAGTCCTCGAATAAATATGGACGCCATATTATAATATGGATCTGTATCTAAAGCCATTTTTTCAACTTGATAAAAAACACTTTCTTTTGAATTAAACTGAAGACGACATTCAATTAATTGACTGGCCTTGTTAATAGCCGTTATCCTGTTTTTAATAGAATTATCCAAGTTTTGATTTTTTAGATCATCTATTACTTTAACTTTATAATGTATTGTAGATATCGTCTCATGCTGTTGAGCAGTTGATATATGGATACAAAAAACTAAACTTAAAAAAGATGGAAAATACTTAACAAAACTAGGATAATTCATATGTGATAATTTACTTACTGGAGTGAATGCAAATAATGAATATTAACAACCCTGAATAAGCAATAAAACTAATTCAGCTCCTTGGTCTTCAGAATAACCGTAATTTTCCATATAGTAGAAAGCTATTTCTCTTGCCTCATCAATACAGTCTTTTTTCTGAATTACCTCTTTGGCTATACTTTTATTTGATGTCATACTCATCATAAAGATAGACAAACAAAAAATACTCAATAATTTTCTCATAATTTCTAAAATATTAAACCTGTTTACAATTTATAGAACAGGTTGATTAATAAACGTGTTTAGCTTATAATAAAGCCTTGAAGTTTTAATTTAGAAGTTTTATTTGAAGTTATTGTTTTGAAGTTTTGTGTACGTTATCCATAATAGGATACAAATAAAAAAACTGACGCCAGTTTAAGATCTCGATCAAGCTTCGAGCAACCATTTTAGAAACTTCAAATCTAAAATAATTCCTCTCGGCTTTTCAAACCTAAAAAAAAAAATTACAATTTACACAAGCCTTTTTAGAGAATGTTATGCATTTCATCGAAAACTGAAAAACCCGTTACGGTTTTCCCGTAAAAAGGTCCAGTTTCAGCACTTTAGGTTTTTTGGAGTTTTAGGTTTTGGCTGGAATTCTTGTTACCGTTATCGATACTTCCATTTTGAACTATTGCTCAAATGACCACTCCTGTTTGCTGACAGGCAGGCGAGTTGATGGAAAGTTTTAAATAGTTTTTAGGAGATTCCTCGGTATACCCGGAATGACAGTTTGCTTATTAATTTAAAATAGAAAATATGTAGTACTGTATTAGTATTAAGAAATCAAAAATCATAAAACGTTACTCCCTAAAATGAGATTCCCGCTTTCGCAAGAATTTTAAAAATCCAACTCATCCGGAATTTCTTCCGCTGGAACGGTTTCTTCACCTGCTTCCACATAATCATCACAATCTACTTGAATGGTTAAATCTTTTGGCGCTTCAAAATCGCTTGTAGAAATACCCAATGCTTCATCGTCAATGCAACTACGCATATACATACCCCAAATAGGTAATGCCATAGCAGCACCTTGGCCATAGGTAATAGTTTTAAAATGTGTGGCACGATCTTCTGCACCTACCCAAACGCCTGTTACTAAATTCGGCACCATACCCATAAACCAACCGTCACTTTGGTTTTGTGTGGTTCCTGTTTTTCCAGCAATCGGGTTTTTAAATTCATAAGGATACCCTGTAATAATTTCGGGATAAACACCAGTTTTAGGCATCCAAGTTCGTCTTAAACGCGCTCCAGAACCTACTCTAGTTACACCTTCCATTAATTTAACAGTTACATAGGCCGTTTCTGCACTAATAACATCGCGAGATTCTGGTGTAAATTGGTATAAAACGGTTCCGTTTTTATCTTCTATATGCGTTACCATAACCGGTTTAGTATAAACACCTTGATTGGCAAAAGTGGCATATGCTGCCACCATTTCATAAACACTTAAATCAGCTGTTCCTAAACCAATAGAAGGCACGGCAGGAATATTAGATTCCACGCCTAATTTTTTAACTAAATCTATAACAGGCTGCGGCCCCACTTTATCCATTAAACGTGCGGTAATAGTATTTACTGAATTTGCCAAAGCCGCTTGCAGAGTTACTTCTCCGCCATAATTACCATCGGAATTTTTTGGTGTCCAAGGCTCTGGATTTCCAAATTTCAGAGCTTCAATAGTGATTTGCGATTGTGGCATTTTATAACAAGGTGATAAATGCAATTGATCTATAGCTGTAGCGTAAACAAACGGTTTGAACGTAGAACCTACTTGACGTTTACTTTGCTTAACATGATCATATTGAAAATGTCTGTAATTCATTCCGCCAACCCATGCTTTTACATGACCGGTTAAAGGATCCATAGACATCATACCTGGATGTAAGAATTTCTTATAATAACGCATAGAATCCATGGGTTTCATAATGGTATCTATTTCGCCTTTCCATGAAAAAATAGACATGGCTGTTGGTTTATCAAAAGACGCTATAATTTCTTTATCGCTTTTTCCATCTTTTTTCATAACACGCCAACGCTCTGATTGGCGCATACCACGATTCATTAAGGATTCAATTTCATTTTTATCTAAATCTAAAAACGGTGCCGTTGGGTTGCGTTCTGGTGTGTTTTGATTATCAAATTCGGCCTGTAATCTTGGCATGTGTCTTTGTACAGCTTCTTCAGCATAGTTTTGCATGCGCGAATCAATTGTGGTGTATACTTTTAAACCATCGCCATATAAATTATATTTCTCACCGTCTGGTTTAGGATTGTTTCTAATCCAATCTTTCATAAAGCCATCTAAATATGCTCGGAAATAGGTAGCAATGCCATCCCTGTGTGATTGTGGCGAATAGCGTAAACCTAATTCTAACGCTTTTAATGAATCGCTAGTTTTTGTATTAATATAATCATACTTTTCCATTTGGTTTAAAACCACATTTCGGCGGTTTCTAGTTCCTATAGGATTTCTATGGTCACGTGGATTGTATAAGGATGAGTTTTTAAACATCCCAACCAACATAGCAGATTCTTTTATATCTAATTCATTCGGTTCCTTATCAAAATAAATGCTAGCTGCCGAACGAATTCCGTCAGCATTATTCCCAAAATCATAAATATTAAAATACATGGCAATAATTTCTTCTTTAGTATATTGGCGTTCCAGCTTGATGGCTATTATCCATTCCTTAGCTTTTTGGAGTACGCGTTCTGCAATATTTGAAGAGCCTTCGCCATGGAATAACTGTTTAGCCAATTGTTGAGAAATAGTACTGGCACCACCTCCGCTACCTAATTTTACCACAGCACGCAGTGTTCCACGTGCATCAACACCGGAATGCTCATAAAAACGCGCATCTTCGGTTGCCACTAGAGCATCTACTAAATGTTTTGGGAGTTCATCAAAACTCACCGGCGTCCGATTGTCATTGAAGTAAAATTTACCCAATGTTTTTCCATCTGAAGAAATAATTTCAGTGGCTAAATTTGTTTTGGGATTCTCCAAAACAGTATGATCTGGCAATGCACCAAAAACGCCCCATGACGCCAATAAAAACATTAATACAACAGCAGAAATGCCACCTAAAAATAACGTCCAAAACCAACGCACATATTTTTGAAACCCGTTGGACGTATTTGCTTGTTTTTTTGCTTGTTTCTTTTTTGCCATTGTATAAATACTAATTGATACTGGAATTTAATTTTTTGGTTCTATTGGGTGTTCAATTCTAAAGCCTACTTCTGTAATCCCTTCTAAATTTATAACGCCATTAACCTTGCCATTTTCACGCATGGCTTGTTGAATTTTTATTTGATAGTCGCCTGATTCACTAAAAACAACCCCTTCTTTATACCATAATTTGCTTTCTTTTACATCTGTAAAACCAGTACCTAAAAGTTCGCCATTAGGTTTTGCCATTCTATATTGCAAGGTATCCTTGATTACCTTTCCGTTTGGAAAATCCATTTCAACAATTAAATAGAGATTATTAAATGGGTAATCGTTATTATTACGTAAATTAACAAACAAGTTATACGGGTTAATAGAGTCTGGTGCTTGAAATTTAAATTGCACCACAGAGTCTTTATGCCATGTATTTGGAACCGATTTGTAGGTGTCGTAAACCCGGTTAGAATCGCATGAAGTTACTCCCAAAAACGCCATAACAGCTATTAACATCAAAAATTTATTTGGCATCATTGGAATCGTTCTTTTTACCTTGTGGCTTACGTCTTTTATTTGGCTTAGTCGGTTTATTAGCACCTGCTTTAATATTCGTATTAGTGTCTTTATTTACCGTTTCTTTTCTAGGTTTAGGTCTATTTCTAGGCTTAGGCTTATTAGCTTTTGGTCTGTTTCCATCTTTGGCTTGTGCATCCTTATTGGTTGCTTTGGCTCTGTTTGGCGGTCTGTTTCCCTTTCGGTTATTACTTTTACGTTTTTTATTGTGTTTTGGACTATCAAAACGTGTTAAACTATCTTGTCCCACAACGTTTTCATATTCACTTTTAGTATCTTTTATTAATTCAACCGCATACTCTTCTAAGCTTGCCGGTTTTTTCTTTTCTTTATTAAGCGCAATAATTTCATTGGCTTGAGCCGTTGTAATTAAATGCCAATTCATCCATTCACCTTCGTATGCATACCACATGTGGCCTTTAAAAATATCTGTTTTTTGGCAAACAGCTGTCCCTTTTTCTGTATAGAGTTTTATTTCGGTTTTTGGAAAATCTTTAAGCGCATCCAAATAGGTATCCAATTCATAATTTAAACAGCATTTTAATTTACCACACTGCCCAGCAAGTTTTAACGGATTTAATGATAATTGCTGATACCGTGCAGCTGATGTACTTACCGAACGAAAATCTGTTAACCAGGTAGAACAACATAATTCCCGACCACAAGAACCTATACCTCCTAAACGCGAGGCTTCTTGACGGAAACCAACTTGTTTCATTTCAATACGGGTTTTGAACTCTTTGGCAAATAGTTTAATTAGCTCTCTAAAGTCCACACGCTCTTCTGCTGTATAGTAAAAAGTAGCCTTGCTACCATCACCTTGATATTCTATATCTGAAATTTTCATGTGTAATTTCAAATCGATAGCAAACTGACGTGCTTTCACTTTCATAGGCTCTTCTAAATCACGAGCATCAGACCAAATATCTATATCTTTTTGTGAAGCTTTTCGGTATATTTTGAAAAATTCCGGATCTGTTTCCGAAACTTTTTTACGTTTCATTTGTACACGTACTAATTCACCTGTTAACGTAACCATACCAATATCGTGGCCATACTCCGCCTGGGTTGCCACAATATCCCCAATACTTAAAGTTAAATTTTCTGTATTTTTATAATAGTGTTTTCGTCCGTTTTTAAAACGAACCTCAACCCAATTAAATGCTTCTTGACCATTAGGTAGTGTCATGTTTGCTAGCCAATCAAATACCGTTAATTTATTACAACTATCTGTGCCACAGGTACCATTGTTTTTACAACCTTTTGGTTGTCCATCTTTGCCTGTTGAGCAAGTGTTACAACTCATAATTTATATATATATAGATTCTGAAAACCTAAATGCCTTCAGAAGACGATTAATAATCCTTTTAAAGATGTAAAGATAAGATTATTTATTAAGTTAAATAATATATGATATATGCGGGTTTTAAAAATAATAAACTATCTTTATGTATTGATTGCTAGTTGTTTAAAATTTATTTTTTTTAATTAAAGCACATTATTAAGCTTTTGTTTTTTTTAATACTCCCCATTTCTTTTTTTTTAGATCGTACTATAAACCACTTAAAACTTTAATTATGAAATCTAATTTTACTTACGCCATTTTTATTAGTTTTTTAATATTCTCGTTTAACAAAACCTATTCTCAAGATTTTATGTCTGGAAAAGGAGATGCTGAATTCATTTTTAATGAAGCTAAAACACCTTGTTTAACAGTCGCACAAAGAGAACAGATTAAAAGCCAATTACAGTATAATGTGAATGTATTAAAACAACAAAATAAATTAGCTTACAATAAAGCCCATAAAGTTGGTGGCCATGTATTGTTTGCATGGCCGCTGCAACAGGCACCTGCCTTTAATTACAATGATACATGGGCCATTTCTGGATATGTAGATCACAATACAGCTTTCCCCAATCAATTATTAGACTATAATTGTGGAAGCATTACCTATGATACTGCTTCTGGTTATAATCATCAAGGTTTAGATATTTATTTGTGGCCATTTTCTTGGAAACAAATGGATGATTCTCAAACAGAAATTATTGCAGCTGCGGCTGGTCAAATTATAAATAAAGGCGATGGTCAGTTTGATAGAAGTTGTAATTTTAATAGTAATACTTGGAACGCCGTTTATGTACAGCACAATGATGGAAGTATTGCTTGGTATGGCCATATGAAAAACGGCTCTGTGACTTCAAAAAATATTGGAGATATGGTTTCTGTTGGTGAGGTTCTTGGAACCGTAGGTAGTTCCGGTAACTCCACGGGTCCACATTTACATTTTGAAGTTTATACAGACAATAGCTACACACAACTTATAGACCCCTATTATGGCAATTGTAATAGTATGAATGTGGATTCTTGGTGGTTAAACCAAAAACCATATAGTAATCCAAACATTAATGCTGCCTTAACGCATACTGATAATCCTATTGTATTTCCAACTTGTCCAACCGCAGAAACAACTTATGAAAGCAACACGTTTGAACTAGGCGATACCATTTACTTAACGGCCTTTTTAAGAGATCAGGTAGCAGGAACCAATTTAAGCGTCCAGATTATAAGACCTGATAACTCCTCCTTTTATAGTTCTTCCTTTAATACAACTACAACTAGTTCTTCGTGGTATTATTATTGGTATTTCAACTCTTTTGATGCCATTGGTGATTGGAAATGGCAAGTTACATACGAAGGGCAAACGGTAACACATTTGTTTACGATTCAAACGCTTGGTATTGACGAAAATGAATTACAAACCGTTGCTGTTTATCCAAATCCAACGACAAGTAATATTTATATTTCTTCAGGAAATCAGATTATAACAAAAGTTAAAATAGTTGATATTCATGGTAAAATAATCAAAACTATAACTAATAACGTTGATGGTATTACAACTGTAAATTTAGAGGATATTTCTAACGGGCTTTATTTTTTAAGCCTTGAAAGTACTACAAATCAGAAGAAAACTATCAAAGTTATAAAAGCGTAATTATGAATTAAATTCAATTTCATAATTCAACCGATTAGAAGCCGACTTTAATTCTGTTTTCGATTTAAAAATATTGCGAAACAAGAGCTTATTCCATCCAATTTTTTTGGAATAGCTATTAAAGCTTTCTTCCTGCCAATTAAAGCCTTCACGCCAAAATTTTTGTGGAGAAACATAGCAAAATGTATAATCGAAAATAAAGCTAGAATCGTTTATTTTATTGTGATTTGGTATGGTGTCAGACGCTAAAAGTGTTATATTATTAGCTTTACAACGCGCTTTAATTTGGTTAATAATTTTTGGGTAATCTGCTCTTAAAGTCTCTAAATCAAAATCGTTGTATTCGGTATTTCCAATTTTCTGAATCGGTCGAATTTGAAGTATATCAAAACTTTCGCCATTAAAATGCTCAAAGAAATCGGCTAATTCATAAAAATTATCCTTGTTGAAGGTGTAATTGATACGTACTTTAAACTCATAGTGTTTTTTCAATTTTTCGAAAGCCTTGAATGCTGCATGAAATTTTTCGTAGCTGGCCTTTTTCATAAAGTTTTCATAGCTTTCCTTATGAACACCATGAAGGGAAATGGTAAATTCATTTAAACCAGCCTTTATTAGTGCTTCAATTTTTTCTTCGTCTAATAAATTGGCATTCGTAGTAATAGAAATATATGGAACGTTGTAAGCTTTTCCTAGCGCTACCACCTTCACCAAGTCCTTATATAAAGTTGGTTCTGTTCCACAACCAATTTGAAGTTTTAAAGCACGTTTAAAAATAGTTTGGGCAACCTGCTCCAATTCAGCTTCTTTAAACTGACCTTTTAGCGTTTTTACGTAATCCGCATCCGTAAAATAGCACATTTTACAACGCAGATTACAAGCCATAACGGGATCTAAATTTACAGCCAAGTAGCGTTGATTAAACGTATGCAACAAATAGAGGCCAAGAAATTTAATTCTGTGGCTTTTAATTTTTCTATTGAGTTGTAACAGTTTATAAATATTCATTACGGGATGTTAATCAATTATTTTTAACGCTTATAATCTTGACAGGACACGCTTTTGATGCATTTTCACACGCTTCCAAGATGCTAAAATCGTTTGATTTTAAAGTGAAAAAACCTTTCTTTTCTATAGCGTGCAACAACACTGTTTTCCCGTCTTTTTTGGACATCTGGAATTGGTTTGGTGCCATTTCCACACAGTAATTGCAGCCAATACATTTATGCCGTTGTAAGGTAATAATTACCATTAGGCTTCTACTTTATTTTCAACAATTTTATACAATTTATCTGAAGGTCTTATTCTAAAATCCATAGGAATAGTCACTAAATCACCTTTAGAACCTTTATCAGTCCTTGAATTGTTCACCATCAGTCCTATTACTACCATTTCTTTAGCTCCAGTAGTTGGACCCGTAACTAAAATAGTATCTCCAACGGTTACATCAAAGGCTTCAATTTTAAATTCGCCTATTTTAGCTTTCGGGTAAAAATGTGTGCCTTTACCTATATACACCTTTTTTTGTGTAGCTTGAGACCCAGAACTATTGCTCCATTCGCCAAGTTTCTGACCTAAATAATAGCCACTCCAAAACCCACGATTGTAAACTTTTTCTAATTCCTGCATCCAGGAAATAACCTTTTCTTTGTTATATGTGTCATTTGCAACACTATCTATAGCATCGCGATAACATTTAATAACTTTTGCTACATACTCTGGTGCACGTCCTCGACCTTCAATTTTCAAAACTTTAATTCCGGCGTCAACAATTTCATCAAGAAAATCTATAGTACACAAGTCCTTTGGAGACATAATGTACTCATTATCCAGTTCCATTTCAAAACCTGTTTCTTGGTCTATAACGGTATATTTTTTTCGGCAATTTTGTTTGCAAGCTCCCCTGTTTGCTGAAGAATTATACGAATGCAAACTCATATAGCATTTTCCGGAAACAGCCATACAAAGCGCGCCATGACCAAAAATTTCAATCTCTATTAATCTACCAGAAGGCCCTTTTATTTGCTCTTTTTCTATGTGTTCGGTTATTTTTTTTACTTGTCGCAAACTCAATTCACGACTCAAAACCATGGTGTCTGCAAACATGGCATAAAATTTAACCGTTTCAATATTCGTGATGTTTAATTGGGTAGAAATATGCACTTCCATACCAAGCTCTCTAGCCGAAGAAATAACGGCCTGATCCATAGCAATAACTGCTGTAATATTAGCTTCCTTAGCTTGCTTTAATAAGGTTTTTACAATGGATAAATCGTGATCATAAATAATGGTATTTAACGTTAAGTAGGTTCTCACATTATTGGTCTCACAACGTTTAGCTATTTCGGGTAAATCGGCAATGGTAAAATTAACCGTTGCACGAGCTCTCATATTTAACTGTTCTACACCAAAATAAACAGAATTGGCCCCATTATCTAAAGCAGCTTGAAGTGATTCGAAATTCCCTGCAGGTGCCATTAATTCTATATGCTGCATACTCGTGAAATTTTAGGAATTAGAATTCTTGAAATTTTCAAAAATGTTACGCAGGTCTTTTTTATACGGCAAATGATCGGCTCGTCCCTTTTTAAAGATATCATTGCTATTACCCTGTCCTTTACGCAAGGCTTTTTGCTCTTCGAAAGATAATTGAATAATTTCCTGACAGGTTGTAGAACAGCAGTTTTCCATTTTTTCCTTACAAGACTCACACTGAATAAAAAGTAAATGACACGCCTCATTGGCACAATTGGTGTGCAAATCAGCAGGCTCACCACATTGGTGACATTGTGCTATAACATCGTCTGAAATTCTTTCAGAACGACGCTCATCAAATACAAAATTCTTGCCTATAAATTTATTCTCTAATCCTTTTGCTTCCACTTGGCGCACATAATTAATGATACCACCTTCCAATTGATACACATTTTTAAACCCCTTATGTTTGTAATACGCACTCGCTTTTTCACAACGAATTCCACCTGTACAATACATTACTAGTTTTTTATCTTCTTTGTGGTCTCGTAAATCCGCTTCAATAATATCTAAAGACTCCCGAAAAGTATCCACATCTGGTTTTACGGCATTTATAAAATGACCTATTTCACTTTCATAATGATTTCGCATATCTACCAAAACCACGTTTGGATCGTCAATAAGTTGATTGAATTCTTCGGCTTCAACGTGAATGCCTTTATTGGTTACATCAAACGTATCATCGTTTAAACCATCGGCTACAATTTTATCACGCACTTTCACTTTTAGTTTTAAGAATGAAAAATTATCGTGTTCAATAGCAATATTTAATCGCACATTTTCCAGAAATGATATGGTGTCCAAGTGATTTTTAAACAGCGTGAAATTATCTGCTGGCACGGAAAGTTGGGCGTTTATGCCTTCATGAGCCACATATATACGTCCTAAAACGTCTAGGTTATTCCAGTTTAGAAATAAGTGATCTCTAAATGCGTTTGGATTGTCAATTTTCGCGTATTTATAGAAAGAAATAGTCAAGCGTTCTTTTCCCGCTTGCTCAATAAGTTCAGTTCTTTCTTTGGCGCTTAAGGTATTGTACAGTTGCATGCTATACTAATGTTTAAGGTTAAAGAATATTTTAGCTGCAAATGTACTATTTTTTGAGCGAATCTGATTTTTCATCAAACAAAAAGCACTTTATAATGATTTATAAAGTGCTTTAAGTAGACTAACTCGTTATTACTATTTTTTTTAATTCAAAAAAATAACAATCCGAGCTAACCTCCATCGGCTTTGCAGCTTCCGTTTATAACTACGGTTACTGAAACGCCTAATTCTCCTATTAATAATATTTTTCTAATAAATCTCATAGCAAAAGTTTCCCAGCTTTATTAAGTAGATGCAAAAACAACAAAAAGGTTGCGTCATAAAATTGTAAAGTGAAAAAAGAGTGGTATTTTAGCAACACTTTTACAAGATAAAATATACAGAAATGAGCAACGAAAAAGACGCAAAATTAAAAGCGCTACAACTTACTTTAGACAAACTAGATAAGGCTTACGGCAAAGGAACGGTAATGAAAATGAGTGATCAAGCTGTTGTTGATGTCGACGCTATTCCTTCGGGGTCTTTAGGATTAGATATTGCACTAGGTGTTAATGGCTATCCAAGAGGTCGTGTTATAGAAATATATGGTCCAGAATCTTCTGGTAAAACAACGTTAACCTTACATGCTATTGCTGAAGCTCAAAAAGCTGGTGGAATTGCTGCTTTTATTGATGCAGAACATGCTTTTGATAGAACTTACGCTGAAAAATTAGGAGTAGATATTGATAACTTAATTATTTCGCAACCTGATAATGGTGAACAAGCATTAGAGATTGCCGATAATTTAATTCGTTCTGGTGCTATTGACATTGTCGTTGTTGACTCGGTAGCTGCTTTAACACCAAAAAGTGAAATTGAAGGTGAAATGGGCGATTCTAAAATGGGATTACATGCTAGATTAATGTCTCAAGCCTTACGTAAACTAACAGCCTCTATTAGCAAAACCAATTGTACGGTAATTTTCATTAACCAATTACGTGAAAAAATTGGGGTTATGTTTGGAAACCCAGAAACAACAACAGGTGGAAATGCATTAAAATTTTATGCTTCGGTACGTTTAGATATTAGACGTTCAACACAAATAAAAGACACAGACGGAAATGTGCAAGGAAATAAAACCAGAGTTAAAGTGGTTAAAAATAAAGTTGCACCACCTTTTAGATTAGCTGAATTTGATATTATGTATGGCGAAGGTATTTCCAAAGTAGGTGAAATATTGGATATTGCTGTAGAATTTGATGTTATAAAAAAAGCAGGATCGTGGTTTAGTTATGGCGACACCAAATTAGGACAAGGTCGTGATGCGGTTAAAGCGCTTATTAAAGACAATCCAGAACTCATGGATGAGTTAGAAGTGAAAATAAAAGAGCTTATAAAATCAGCTTAAATTTTAAAAAAATCCCAATCTATTTGGGATTTTTTTATATCCCAACGCAACCTTTTGTGTTTTAGTGCATCTATATAATGAAACACACTATTTAAGGTTTGCCTCGAATTATGAAAAAATTGTTTGTTTGCCTGTTTGCCCTTGCATCATTAGCCTGTAGTGTTAATGATGAAGATATCCAGTCAAGCACTGTAATCATGTTACCAGTAGAAAGTGCTATTGTTCCAGATGAATTTGTTGGTGGTCAAGAATATGAAATCTTCATAACCTACAAACGGCCAACAGAATGTCATGTTTTTAAAGACATTTATTCTCAAACACAATCAGATGGATTGATGATAGCCATAATGTCTACCGTATTTAATGAAAATAATGATTGTCCACCAAGTAACGAAACGGTAGAAAAATCATTTAAATTCAAACCGAGTAGAGATGAAAATACGTATGTATTTAAATTTTGGCATGGTAGCAATGGATCAGGAGAAGATGAATTTATCATTTTTGAAGTTCCAGTAGTCGATTAATTAATGTTTAACTAAATGTGTTTCATGTGAGTTTAAACCAACTCATACAAAAATGTAGTAATCATGATACTCAAGCACAAAGCGAATTATATCAGCTCTTTTCGAGCAAATTGTTTTCGGTTTGTTTAAAGTATTCAAGAAATTACGCCGAAGCGGAAGATAATCTGCAGGACGCGTTTTTGACTATTTTTAAAAAAATTAGTCAGTTTAATAATAAAGGTTCTTTTGAAGGTTGGTTGAAACGCATTGCTATTAATACGGCGTTACAACGCTATAGAGGTCAAGGCGTTTTTGAAATAATAAACGAAGATTTCATAGCAGATGAAGATATAGAAATTGATGATGAAGACATTTCTCTTGATTTTTTGCTAAAAATTATTCAAGAATTACCAGACCGATATAGATTGGTTTTTAACATGTATGTGTTGGATGGTTATTCGCATAAAGAAATAGCTGATTTATTGCGCATTACAGATGGCACATCAAAATCGAATTTGGCTAGAGCACGAAAAATATTAAAAGATAAAATTGAAGCATATAAAGCGGGTTTTAACGCGCAATCATTATAATGAGTAGTAAAAAACACATAGATAGAATTTTTCAAGAATCTTTTAAGGATTTTGAGGCGAAGCCCAATCCTGAATTGTGGTCTAAAATTCAAAACGAGTTACCATTAAAAACGGAAAAGCCTAAAACAGCTTTCCCTATCTGGATGCGTATAACTAGTGCTGCAGCTGTGTTAGTTTTATTGGTAACTATTGGTTCTGTAATTTTTACTGGAACAAATAACCCGGTTTCTACAGATGAAAAAATTGTAGATACTCAAACACGATCAAGTGATGGTATTTTAAATTCTAATAATGCGCCTAATATTTCTGAAGAAAATTCAACAAACAAAAACAATATAGTTGTTGATGATCCGAAAGCGACTTCAAATAAGGCCTCAAAATTTAACAATGAAAGCATTGCGAATACAGACATAGAAAGTAATGGTAATCCAATAGCTAGTGAAAATTCTGGAGAGGATTCTATTACAAATTCTAACAAATTAAATAATGCAATTGCAGCCTCAAGCAGAAATACAGCCGTTGCCAACTCTGAAAATAGAAATAATAAAAAAGATAGCCATACCAATAGTAATTACGCCACGAATCCTAATACAATAAAAAATAATAATAGTCTTAAAACTCAAAATACAAAGACTATTAATAAGGGAATTGTTACTCAAGATACCGCATCAAATCCTAACACAAAAGGATTGGTAAACCAATCTAATACTACAAGTAACAATGTTAAACCAAATAATACGATTGAAGCTACAAATAATGTTGTGGTTCAAGAATCTCAAGCTTCAAAAAACGCAATTAATACTTCAGTAAACAGAACAGGTATTGCAGCAAATTCAGTTTCAAAAAATAGTTCTAAAACTGATGCTATTTCTGCGAACGAAACCATAAATAACAGTATTAAAACACCACAAAATAATAACAATAATACGGTAGCTTCAACTATCAACAGCGCGAACCAAAGTAATAAAACGGCATCTGATGTTCAGCGTGCCGTTTCTACTTCGGAAACCGATAATGTGTTGAAAGAAACAAGCGCGCAAAATGCTATTGCTTGGAATGCTAAGACAAGCAACACACCTCAAAATGAAAAAGAAAAAGAGGAAAACTTAATGGTTGGTGATTCGCTAGTTAGTGAATCACCTTCAATTGAGGAAGCTATTGCTCAAGCCGAAGAAACTAGTGAAAAGGAAGAAGAAGAAAAACTAGTAAATAGGTGGCAAGTTCAAGCAAACATTGCGCCTGTTTACTACAATTCGTTAGGTAAAGGCTCGCATATTGATGACGAATTTGTATCCAATTCTAAAAGTGGTGAAACCAATACCAGTTATGGTGTAAATGTAAGTTATGCCATTAGTAAAAAATTAGCAATTCGCTCCGGAATTAGCTCCTTAAATTTAAGTTACGACACGGATAATGTTATTTTATACAATTCGCCAACAACCAATACGCCAAATAATACAAATCCGCTGCGCAACATAAATTTAGTGCCAGAAAATCAGGAATTAACTGCTTTTAGCGGTGATAATTTAGGTTTTCAACAAATAAATAACGTGTTATTTAATGCCGCTATTAGTCAACGTTTAAGCTATTATGAAGTTCCTGTCGAATTGGAATATAAATTAGTTAATAACCGCTTTGGTGTTCATATTATTGGTGGGATGAGTACCTTCTTTTTAAATGATAACGAAGTGTATTCAGAATTTGAAGAGTATAAAACCTATATAGGTGAATCAAGTAACGTAAACAGTGTGAGTTTTAGTACCAATTTAGGAATTGGGTTGAATTATAAATTTACGGATAAACTTCTATTTAATTTTGAACCTACTTTTAAATACCAATTAAATGGTTTTGAAAATACATCTGGTGATTTCAGACCTTACATTATAGGTGTTTATACAGGTTTTAGTTACAAGTTTTAATTTTAGTTGGTTAGATTGATGCTGTTTTTAAGAAATTGAAACAGCATGATAAGTAAAAAAGCTATTCTGTGCCAAGAGTAGCTTTTTTTGTTTTACAACGCTTTAATATCTGTCTCTATGGCATCTGAATATGAAGAATATTCTTTAATTATAATCCCATTTTTATCGACCAGAAAGTACGTAGGGAAGCTGTTTATATTGTAATCTTGAAGTGTTTTTTCTGTTCCTTTTAAATTAATATAATCTACTTTTTTGCTTAACAACATCCTCTTACTTTTTTCAGGACTTTCTGTTGAAATCCCAATGACACTAATTTTATCATTATATTTATTTTGAAGATATTTCAGTTTTGGTAATGATTTAATACAAGGACTGCACCAAACTTCCCAAAAGTTAATAAGAGCAGGAAAATTTTCTGAAATAACAAGGGGCTCGTCATTCCACAAATTAGGGAGATTATTAGTTTTAAATTGAGTGCCAACCATAGAGATTTTATTAAATGACTGACTATTAATTATGTCTAGCTCTAAAAGTCCGTTTTTCTTATTATCTATAAATTTGGTAACTTTATCATTTACTAACACTTTACTAATTAGAAATGTTTTTGAAGTTCTTTCTCCTAATTTTTCTAATGTTATTTTAATTTTTGAAGGAGAAAATGTAGTTTTATTTATATTTATAATTTTTTGAATATTGTTAATTTGAAAAGTTGTGTCGTTTTCGAAGGTAAATTGTAATTGATACTCATCTTCATAGTCCACTAAATTAACTGTTTTATAGAAACTATCTAAACCAAAAATCTCTTCTATAATTAGTTGACCTCCTGGACTTCCCAAGAAACCATATGAACTTACCAATTCATAGTTACCATCTCTGTTTGAAATTTCAAAACTTTTATAATTATCATATAAATAGCTTATTTCAAACGAATAAGATTCAACAAAAAATGACATTCCAAACAAGGTGTCATTTTTGGTTTTCTCAATTAAAACCTGTCCGGTTCTATTCCAAACATCATTTAAAGAGAAACTATCTATCAGCGTTATATCGTATTGAATTTTACTATTCGCTTTGGCTCTTAATTCATACTGATTGATAACATTTTTTGCCGTCTCTTTCTTGTGACAATTAAAAAAAAATAAGGTTATAAAAAAATAAATATATAGTTTCATAAAAATAAGAAATAAAATAATCCAATTAATAACAAGCAAATATTATTAATTGGATTAAAATTTAACAACCTGTAAGACAAATATATCTTGTCAGTTTTTCACAATTGTAAGGACTTGTACATTTGTACTCCTTATAATCTTCATATGCTAATTTACTCATACCAAATAACAACCAAAACTCCTCATTATCCATAGCTGATAATTCGCTTTCGATTATTACATAATTTGCGGTTGTTATTATTCCATCTCTGAATTCCATACTCTTGATAAACTCTGATTTGGTTTCTCCACTTAATTTACTAACAACAGAGTTTTTATCAATTGCATAACGCTCAAAATCTGAAAGTGTAAAGATTTCTTGAATAACTCCTTTGTTTAGTTCTTCTTTGCTTTTAACAACTTTGTTAATTGACTGATCTTCCAAAATATTACTTTCTGCATCACTACAGGAAAAAGCAAAGATTAAAATGGTAAAAATCAACGTTCCATTAAATAGTTTTTTCATAATTTCTTAAAGTTTATTAGATTAATAATAAACTAAATCTATAATCTATAATCTATATTCTAATAAACCTAAATTATTTAAACATAAAATTAATTTAATGAGTGATTTACGGTTTTACCGTAACTGTATTGAAGAAAAATATTACAAATGAAGTTATGAGTCCTTTAATAATTGCTTCAAAATAGTTTGTCGTGTATCCTTATTCAACGCTTTAGTATCGGCAACATGTAAGCCATCAGTTGGTATAAAAGGAAATCCAATGGCGCGCATTTTACCCGGACTTCCGCTAAAAAAAGTAAAGGGAAACCGTTTTTTATTATCTAAAAACACTAAAGGAACTATAGGAATTTGATGATTAATAGCTAACCTGAAAGCGCCATCTTTAAAGTCGTCTAAAATAACATCCTCATCAGGCACACCACCTTCAGGAAAGATACAAATACTCAATCCTTGTTTTAAACGACGCTGCGCTCTTAAAAATACGGCTTTTCTGCTTTTTTCAGAACTTCTATCTACCAGAATACAGGTACGCTTATAAAAGAAACCGAATAACGGAATTTTAGCCAGTTCTTTCTTACCAACAAATACAAACGGATTTTTGGACACTACTAGCATGAGCATAATATCAGCCATAGAGGTGTGATTGGCAATAAACATATAACTAGCTTTTCGTTTTGGCTTTTCGGCTAAAGAAATGTGTGTGTTAAATCCCATGCCTATTAAAATAAATCGTGCCCAAAGTCGCGCTAATCTGTAAAAATAAGGATACCAAGATTCTTTAAGTATGGAAACTAATAATAAAGGTAACAAGATGATAATAGGTACTGCCACAAGTACATAAAACCAAATGCGATAAAATACCCAGAAAATATATTTAAAAACCGTCATGGAGACCAAAACTACTTAAATAAATTGAGCTTTTGTACTAAAAAAATTACCTTTGACATATTAAAACAAATTTGAACTTAAAACAAGATTCCCATTTCCATGGGAAATGAGCATGGCAAGAATACTAACAGGCATACAAAGCACAGGAACACCGCATTTAGGTAATATTTTAGGCGCTATTTTACCAGCAATAAACATGGCAAATAAACCAGAAAACGATTCGTTTTTGTTTATAGCTAATTTACATACCCTAACCCAGATTAAAGATGCTGCACTATTAAGACACAATACCTACTCTACGGCTGCAACCTGGTTGGCTTTTGGTTTAGATATTGAAAAAACCGTGTTTTATAGACAGAGTGATGTACCTCAAGTGACTGAATTGTCATGGTATTTAAGCTGTTTCTTTCCGTTTCAGCGTTTAACATTAGCGCATAGTTTTAAGGACAAAGCCGACAGACTAGAAGATGTAAATGCAGGGTTATTTAACTACCCTATGCTAATGGCTGCGGATATTTTAGCTTATGATGCTGAAATTATTCCTGTAGGAAAAGATCAAATGCAACACATAGAAATCACACGTGATGTGGCATCTCGTTTTCATGCGCAAATGGGAGAAACATTTGTGTTACCAACCGGAAAAGTTGCAGACAACACCATGTTAATTCCTGGAACAGATGGTGAAAAGATGAGTAAAAGTCGCGGGAATTTTATCAATATTTTTCTAGATGATAAAAAACTCCGTAAGCAAATCATGTCCATCCAAACAGATAGTACCGCTCTAGAGGACCCTAAAGATTGGGCAACCTGTAACTGTTTTGCTTTATATAGTTTGTTGGCTTCTAATTCTGAAATAGTGACCATGAAATCCAATTACGAAGCGGGCAATTATGGTTATGGTCATGCCAAGCAAGCTTTGTTTGAGTTGATTGTTGAAAAATTTGCAGAACCTCGTGAACGCTACCATCATTATATGAATAACCTCCACGAAATTGATGACGCTTTAAAAGTTGGTGCTGAAAAAGCGAGTCAAGTAGCAAACGCCGTTATTGCACGTGTTAGAGGGAAGGTTGGGTATTAAAAATGATTTGGCACCTAGAAAGGTTTGGCCTTAACAATATGGGATTCCTGCCTTCGCAGGAATTTGTTAGATAATCTCAAATAACTTTCCAGGCAACGGTCTAATAACCCCTTTTAATTCCATGTTTAGTAATAAACTTGCCACTTTATATGTTGGCAATTCACAATCTATGGCAATACTATCTAATTCTTCTTTAGATTTCGTTTGTAGGTAATTATAAATGGTTTGTTCGTCCGGCTCCAGTTCTATAAACAACTGTTTTTGAATGGTAGGTTTCTGCTTGGTTTCCAATTCCCAATTTAACATATACGGAATATCCAACGGATTGGATAATAAGTGGGCTTTCTGAAATTTTATTAAATTATTACAACCCACACTTTGGCTATCCGTTGTGCGACCTGGAACGGCAAAAACATCGCGATTATAAGAATTGGCAATATCGGCTGTTACCAAACTACCTCCTTTTTCGGCCGATTCTATAACTATAGTTGCCTGACTCACACCAGCAATTACCCGATTTCGTTTTAAAAAATTATTTCTATCAAACGGATCCGAACTCCAAAAATCAGTAAAAAACCCGCCATTTTTCTCGACATCTACCATATACTTTTTATGTGTTTTTGGATAAATCTGATTTAAGCCATGAGCCAAACATCCTATGGTTTGCAAACCGTGTTTTATAGCTGCTTTTTGTGCCGTAATATCCGTTCCGTAGGCGAAACCGGAAACTATAACGGGATTAAAAGGTACGAGTTCTTCAATTAACTTATTGCAAAAGGCAATCCCAGAAGTCGTAATTTTTCTGGCACCAACAATACTAATAATACGTTGGTTTTCTAAACTCACATTTCCCACTTGGAATAACAAAATAGGACTATCTATACATTGATTTAATCGTTGTGGATAGCCGTCATCCATAAAATACAAGCACTGTATATTGCTTTCAGAAATAAATTGCATTTCCGCTTCGGCAGCTTTAAAATGACTTGTATTAAATAAATCCCGAATTACATGGGTGCCAATCCCATCAATTTGAAGGAGATGGTGTTTTTTCTCTTTAAAAATAGCTTCCACCGAACCACAATGATTAATGAGCTTTTTAGCGGTAATATCACCTATAAACGGGACATGTTGCAGTGCCAAAATATGTAATAAGCGATTATCGGTCATGGTAGTCATTTGATTTTCAACTTACAAGTAAAGAAATTTTCAGATGTTAATAAATTGTTAGCAAGATTTTTTGTTCATATTCAAAAATTCCTAACTTTGTTTCTATGCAATTAGAACCTTACATAAGCGATTTACTTTACCGTTACGAATGTGTGACTGTCCCTGAATTTGGCTCGTTTTTAACACGAAGAACGTCTGCAACAATTCATGAAACAACACATGCTTTTTATCCACCAAAAAAGGTGTTATCTTTTAATGAGCAAATTCAAGAAAATGATGGCTTATTAGCGCGTTATATTGCTGATGTTGAGAAAATCCCGTACGAAGAAGCTTCTAAAAAAATTAAAAAACGCGTAAAATACCTAAAATCCTATTTAGTTGAAGGTGAAACTATTGCTTTTGAAAACATTGGTAGTTTATCATTAAACAACGAAGGAAAAATGTTATTTGAACCATCTTATAGTTTTAACTATTTAACGGATGCGTTTGGTTTATCTCAATTTACTTCTCCTGAAGTTACGCGTGAAACTTATAAAGAAACGGTAGAAGCTATTGAAAAAGTAGTACCTATTGCTGTAACAACACAAAGGCGACAATCTCGTGGCTATTTAAAATATGCTGCTGTTGGTTTAATTGCTTTAACTATTGGTGGTTTTGCAGCTTCTAATTATTATGTGAATCAGATTGAAACACATAATCAATTAGCACAAGAGGAAGCCAACACCCAATTGGAAAATAAAATTCAAGAAGCGACATTTGTCATTAATAATCCATTGCCGGCTGTTACACTTAACGTGAAAAAGCAGTATGGTAATTATCATATTATTGCTGGTGCTTTTCGTGTGGAAGAAAACAGCGATAAAAAGGTGGATCAACTGAAAGACTTGGGTTATGCAGCTCGTAAAATCGGCACCAATAAATACGGTTTACACGAAGTGGTTTATGCAAGTTATGAAGACCGACTAGAAGCGCTTCAAGCCTTACGTGACGTTAAAAAAACGCATAATAAAGACGCTTGGTTGTTGGTGAAGGCTATTGAGGAGTAGTTCTCGATACGTTCATTTTTCGCTACCACTCAAATGAACACGCGAACTGACTAGCAATCATTAAACCAAATACCCATAATTAAAAAGAAACGTCACTTCGAGTGATTTCGAGGTACGGGAAATTGTATCGAGAAGCCAAGTACTTAAATGTGAAACTATCATACGTCTACATATTACATTGTGCTGACGACTCCTATTACACAGGTGTTACTTCCAATATAGAAAAACGCTTTTTAGAACATCAAACAGGCAAACATCTTGATAGCTATACTTTTAAAAGACGACCGTTGACGCTCGTTTTTTATGCAGAATTCACAGATATTCGATTAGCCATTCAAAGTGAAAAGCAAATTAAAAAATGGTCACGCGTAAAGAAAGAAGCCTTAATAAACGGTGAATTTGAAAAACTACCGAATTTAGCTAGAAAGAAATTTAATTGAGTTGTCGTTCTCGATACGTTCATTTTGAGCTGTGCTCAAATGAACACGCGAACTGACGTAGCCTTCTAACTAAAACAATCATAATTAAACTATCCGTCACTTCGAGTGATTTCGAGGAACGAGTTCTCGATACTTTCATTTTGAGCTGTGCTCAAATGAACACGCGAACTGACGTAGCCTTCTAACTAAAAAAATCATAATTAAACTATCCGTCACTTCGAGTGATCTTGATGAACGAGTTCTCGATACTTTCATTTTGAGCTGTGCTCAAATGAACACGCGAACTGACGTAGCCTTCTAACTAAAACAATCATAATTAAACTATCCGTCACTTCGAGTGATTTCGAGGAACGAGAAATTGTATCGAGAAGAACGTTACTTCAAGTGTCACGACTTTTTTGTTGTGATGTATCGAGAAGATACAAAATTGGTAGTACCTTTGCAGCGCATTTAAAAAATGACCGCATGACACCGAAAACACCAGAACAATCCAAAACCATCATGACCGACTTGGTATTGCCAAGCGAAACCAATCCACTGAATAATTTATTTGGAGGCGAACTATTAGCGCGTATGGATCGAGCAGCTAGTATTGCTGCCAGACGTCATAGTCGCCGTATTGTGGTTACCGCTTCTGTAAACCATGTGGCTTTTAACCGTTCCGTACCTTTAGGCAGTGTGGTGACTGTTGAAGCTAAAGTATCTCGCGCGTTTAAAACCTCTATGGAGGTGTTCTTGGACGTTTGGATTGAAGACCGTGAATCTGGCATACGCGATAAAGCAAATGAAGCAATTTACACCTTTGTAGCTGTTGATGAAACCGGACGACCAATTCAAGTACCAGAAATTGAACCTGAAACCAAATTAGAAACAGAACGCTACGCAGCAGCCTTAAGACGTAAACAATTGAGTTTGGTTTTAGCTGGAAAAATGAAACCGAATGATGCTACGGAATTGAAGGCGTTGTTTCAGTAGATTTATTAAGACCTAACAGGTTTTAAAAACCTGTTAGGTCTGAAAAGTATTATTTATAGAACATGATTACTTTTTAAAAACGTTCTTGTAGATGATTGGTTTTTTTGAATTTTAACCTGTCCATAGTGTGAACTGATAATATAAAATCCATTTACCACTAATTTTTACATATATATGCATTAACCCGCCACTTGATGTATTTATGTATGGTATATAAGTTGAAGTAACAATTAAGGCCCAATCTTTTTTACAATTAAAATAAGGTTTTGATATATATGTAATATTATTTCTTGGATTTTCGTTTAAAAATTTAGTATCTGACCTATGAAAGTATTTTTTAAGTTTATTAAAATCAATAATAGAGTCATTTTGAGATTTTGCTATATCAGATTTTAAATGTTCTAAATTAAAATTTTCTAAAAATAATTCTACTGGAGGTTGGTTATTCTTTATTTCATTCCACCACAACTTTACAGACTTTTCATTTATACTCTCCTTACTCAAATATTGAGTGCCTAGAGATATAAAATTGTGATATAAGTAAATAGAATCTTTAGGAATAGGATTCCCATTATCATATGGATTTATAACTTCATTTATAAACTCATAATCCTGACCATAAGCCAAGCTTGACAAAAATAGAAGTATGATTAATTTCATTTTAATTACAGTTATTATTTATTAGATAGTTATCTACAAATAATACTAATAAATAACCGACTATAGAAAAAATTATTAATTCTTCTAATAACTCAAAATTTAAGCGGGTTACAGATGGAAAATAATGCTCCTTATATGGAAATTGCCAATTATGTTTATATAATAAAAATAGAAAAATCGCTAAAAATAGAAAAACTAGTATTTTAAAATTTGCAATGTTTTTAAAAATTGGTCTTTTCAATAAATAGTAGAATACTATAACACTTAAAACGTAAATCCAGTATGTGTAGATAAATTGCCAAGCGAAAACATATTGTGCGCGTTCAATCTCTCCCCAACTGTAAGCTTTGGGATGCACAGGAATAATATTTGTCCATTCTATTATAGCTTGCGCTAAATGTTTAACAAAAAATAGTGCAAATGCTATTAAAATAATTCTCAATATAAATTTTAAGTTATTTTTCATTTTACTTATTTTAATTATTCACAACCTAAGTCACTAATTGGTCGATTCCCTAATAATACATTTTTCACTTTCTCCCATTCTGGCCGATTGACAGTTATTGGGGTTGCATTACCAACACCTCCATTATTATTTGTGAAATTTTGAACTTTTTGTTGAAAACTACTCCATAGTGCATCTGCTCCATCAAACGGGTTTCCACCAGTCATATAATTTGCTATCCCAACATCAAAATTAGATTGCATTCTATCTACACCTCTAGAATAAAAAGTATAAGTGCCATTTGAGTTAATTTCATAACCAATTTGCCTATTGCCACTTACAGGATGTGGACCATCAAGTCCTTGAGGAATACCCCAAGGCATTGATAGAGTGGTAAATACCCAATGTGAATTTGTGTTTTCTGAACAAACTACTGAGCCATCATGTGCTCCAGGTATATCAAGTGATATAATCGCTCCTAAAGGATTAGCAGATAACCATATTCCTTCTTCATCAAATCCAGTGATTGGAGAAGGAATAAATTCTGTAAAATCATTATTTATAAAAATATTAATTTCTATTCTAATATATTCTAGAAATTCTTCAGCTGAAAATCGCTCTCCCGTTGAAGGATTGTTTGGTAAAACATCTATTATTATTGGGAAATAATCTAAATTAACTACTGCTCCTTCTGCATTTTCAATTGTTTGAACACTTACTCCTCCTAATAAAAATTCGTCTATTTCGTTAAGTTTATCTAATATTACTGGTGGTGGACTAAATTGTACTAAAGCCTGCCATTGCTCTATTTGATTACAATCTATATCAACTAATTTATATGGATTATCTACAAGTTCATTTTCTAACTCAATTGAAATATATTCTAGTAAATTATCAACTTCATTATTCATTATGGCTTCCATAGCAGCAATCACAAAAGTTTGAGACTCATCACTACAATTATTATTAGCTAGATAATTAGCAACTAGACCTGATTTTCGCTTATCGGATTGCAACCAAGTTAACATGTCAGATGTTAAAGTGGTATTATCAACTGGAGCATTTGATCCTGATTGTGCTAAATCTCCATTTATGCATAAAGCAACATCTTGCCAAGGTTGTGGTTTTACATTAGATGTAAAAATTCCATTTCCTGATGGGCCACTATGTCCAGGTCCATTTGGAGGTGAAGGTGTATTTGTACCACCACCTGATGTGGAAGTACCATCATCATAATAGCCACAAGTCATCCCTGTTTGTGAATATCCTATACAATTACTAAATCTTTCGTAGCACTCTTCTTGTGGTATATGTCTTCTCCCATCACAAATTCCAGTTCCGCTCCCACCACTACATCTAATTTCATATATATCAAGACATCCGTAAACCATTTTGGAAATAAGACTTTCATCTGAATTATATTCTATAGGAATAACGTTTATAAGTCTGTCTAATTCATAGCTATCATGAATAGTATCTGATTCAGTGCTGGAATCATATTCTGCTATAAATGCAACTGTATTATTTAAACTATCAATTTGAACTACAAGATTTTCATGAAAACTAGGGTCATTAGTATCCCTACGTATTAACATGGTATAGGATCTTCTTCCATTAAATATAATTTCTTTATGGTTGTAGAGTCAATAGTAAATCCATATTGCTCTTCCATAACAGTTTTATCATTTAAACCAGCTGCTTCTTGATTTATCTTAGGATTTACAATTTTATTAAATACCTTGTTAAATTCAATATCATCTTTATAATCAGATAATTTTTTTATGTGGTATTGAATGTTTAGTTCGTTTTTAGTTTCAACATTATTTTTAATTTCAAAATCATCTTTTTGACAATTATTAAGAGTTAGCATCATAATAATTAATACTAAATAAGAAGAGATTTTCAGGATAGTTTTCATACTTTTTTCTATTAGATTACATTTGCTAAAATATAACAACTAATCAGTTTAAAAAATACGTAGTTATACGTAATTTTTGGGGTTCAAGATGATAGCTAAAACATCGTTAAAGAGATTCCTGCTTTCGCAGGAATTTTACATCCTATAAATCCATTCCGCTGGATTGACCGTTTTTGTTTCTTTAAAAACACTAAAACTCAAAATGGTTTCGCCGTTGGCTGGATTGGTAAATACTTCGCCAACGGGTTGCTTGGTGCTTACCTTATCGCCCTTTTTTACATAAATTTTGGCCATATTAGAATAGGCTGTAATATAATTACCATGCTGAATTAATAAGGTTGGGTTTCCGTTTTTGGAGGAAATAACACGCAATACTTCGCCATTAAAAACAGCCCGTACTTGGGCATTTTTTTCAGTAGCAATACGGACGCCTGTACTTTGTATCATAACACTTGGCACCAATGGAGACGGTTGTTTTCCATAACGGACTTTAACAACCCCTTTTTCAACAGGCCATAATAATTTACCTTTATTAGAAACAAAATCTTTGGCTAAAGCTGCTGCTTCTGGTGTTAAGGCAAAACCACTAGATGCGGTTGTTGTTTTCCCCGCTTTTTTGTTGGATGCGGCAATAGCTTCGCGAATAATTTTTTCTATCTCACGATCAATTTGATCAGCTTCACGTTGCTTTTTCTTTATTTGAGCGGTGTAATTCGTTAAATTTTTAGTTATAGAGGCCATTAACTCCCTATGCTGAACAAGCTCCTTTTCTAGTTCACGCTGTGCAACGCGGTTTTCTTCAATCAGCTTTTGTTTGTCCGCTTTTTGCCTTAATAAATCGGTGTTGGTTTCTTGAAGTTCTGCGGTTTTGGCTTTTATAGATTCGCCTTGCTCCTTCTGGTAATTAGCATACTGATTTAAATATTGAACACGTTTATAGGCTTGCTTGAAATTAGTGGACGATAATAAAAACATCACGCGACTTTGCTCACTTTTGCTTTTGTACGATGTTTCAATCATTTTGGCATAACTGGCTTTTAGTGTTTCCAATTCATCCCGTAATTCGGTAATTTTATTTTGATTGTCGTTTATTTCTCGCGTTAATAAATTGGCTTGCTGATTGGTAACCTGAATGAGATTTTTACGCACATTTACGCGGTAATTCACATCTTCAATCAACGATATTTGCGATTTCTGTTTGGTTTTATCCTTAAACAGTAACTCGTTAATTTGTTTAATTTCGGTACGTAAAGCTTGCCTACGCTCTTCTAATTCCAGTTGCTTTTTACTTTGCGAAAAGCCTAAAACAGACATCAAAAGAAATCCTAATACTAGAGAATATGTTTGCGTTGGTTTTATCATGATTACTTTAAGTCAATTTTATCAAATCCTGAAGGAATTTTAAACGGAAATCGTACTTCTTCATTCAAACTAACCGATTTTATTTCCAATTCAATGATGGTTTCATCGTCACCTTCCAAAGCTATTATTTTTAATTGTTCTGGTAAACTTTGTTTATCAATAATTTGATAATTCAAATAATCGACTTGCAAAAATCGGGATTCACTTGGTTGTTGCAACTGTTGGGAATTCATCTTAAAATGAGAAGCATTAACAATATAAAACAACTCGAAAAGCGCTATTTGTTCTTTGGGTTGAAACAAATACGCGTCTTCATAAACAGACATGTTATAGTTGTTTTTATCTAAATTGAAAATGGCATTTCCTAAAAGTAAATTTTGGACTTTATTGTAATCCAATTCCGTACCTAACAAATCACTTAAATAACTGAAATCACCATCAAAATACGTATTATCCAGTTTGTTATAAAACTGCACTTTTTCCGGCGTTATCATCACACGGATTAAGTTTAAAGCCGAATTTATCCAAATGGTTTTATCCGCTTCCATACGCAAATTTACGGTATGTGTTTGTGACTTGGTGCCTTCCGTATAAACCACACGAACTTTGGCTTGCATGGTTTTAAAATCAGGTGTACTTTTTTGATGTGCTTTTAAAACATCTTTTTTGGAAAGTGTTAAATTGGCTTCACCAGACGTTAGTGTGGCGGTTGACTTACAACTCATAACCACCAAAAATAAGAGCGTTACGAGCCATGAAATATGACGTGTTTTATTCATTAATTGGAGGACTCTAGTTGTTGGGCTTTATCTATAAACGTTTTTGCCTTGTTTGTATTGTTTAATTGGGTGTGTGCTATGCTTAATTGTTTGTAGAAATCGGCTTGCATTTTGGTGTCATCAATAATATAATCTAGACCCATTTCTAACGTTTCTATGGCTTCTTTTGGTTTTTTAAGTTCGTTTAAGGCCACACCATTAACCAAATAGAAAATAGGTTGCGATGGATATTTATTTAATGCCGAAGCACTCATGGTTTGCGCTTTTTCGTAGTCTTTTAAATCTATGTGAAGCAATAAAATATTTCTGGTAATCCCAAAGTTATCAGAATCTTTTTCCAATGCTTTTTGGTAATACGATAAGGCTTTGTCTTTGTCCCCTTTTTTAAGATAATATTGCGCAACTTCCAATGAGGATGTTCCTTTTTTATCTTCGGTAACAAGAGCTGTAGCTTCAATTAAATCGGCTTCATATTCTGGATTTTCAGAAACAAAATTTACAAAATCCGATAACACCATCATTTTTGCTTCCGGTTTTATTTGTGGACTTTGAATAACTATTTTCATAGACGCAATTGCTTCTTCTGCATTATTTTCTTCGACATAAAACTTGTACAGTGCCAAATGTGCTAATTGCGAATTGGGTTTAACTTCTAATAGTTTTTTAGCGGTTTCAAAGGCTTTATCTTTTTCGTTATTTTCACTATAGCGATAAATTAACGCTAGATAATTGGTTTCGTCATCTGGATTACCTTCCACACGATCTTCCAAATTCTCTATTTGTTCTTCTTTTTTACCGGTAATTTCATAAATCTGATTTCTTATGACATCTCGTGTCATGGAAATGCCAAGTTCGGCATCCATTTCATCCAAGACTTTTAACGCATTTTTATAGTTTTTGGTTTTAACGTATAGGGTTGCCAAATCTTCTTTATAATCTGGATGATATTGCACCAATTGCTTCACGACTTTTATGGCTTTGTCATAATCGTCTTGTTGGGCGTACACTTCATAAAGTTCATCCAAATACCACTCGTTATCGGGTTCCATTTTAACGGCATCTTTAAGCGCATCTTCTGCAGCGCCAAAATTTTTAAGCTTGTTATAATTTTTTCCTAACTCGTAATAGTAAACGGATTTAGAATCGTCTAATTCAATACACTTAAGTAGCGCTTTTGCCGCCCGATCATAGTTCTCAATCCCTTTTTGTTTTAAGGCCTCAAAGAAATACTCTTGCTGTAAATCTTCTACATCACCTAAATCATCTTGATTGATTTTATTATAATCTATTTGTGCATAGTTTGTCTGCGGTATGCATAACATTCCGAAGAAAAAGAAAACTATTTTTAACTTTTGTTTCATTTGTGAGATTCTTCACGATGTTCAGAATGACAATTCAAAATTTACTCCAAAACCGAATAATCACCGATACTTATTTTGCTGAATTCGCCATTAAAAGTTACATGATTTCCAATCATAGCTTCGTCTAAATTAGCATTTTTTATAGAGGTATGATTCTGAATTAAGCTATTTTTAACGGTTGATGCTTCAATAGTACAATTATTTCCAATAGATACATTTGGGCCAATTGTAGAATCCTTAAGCACAACATTTTCACCAATAAAACAAGGTTGAATGATTTTAGAGTTTTGAATTTTTAAATCAGATGCTATTAATTCCTCGCCATCTTTTTCTAAAAATCCTAGCATGCGTGCGTTTGTTTCAACGGTAACAGCTTTATTTCCGCAGTCCATCCACTCCTCCACTTGACCTGTTTTAAAGACTTTTCCATCTGCCATCATACGTTTAATACCATCGTTAATTTGATATTCGCCACCATTAACAATATTATTATCTAATACGAATTGCAAGGCTTCTTTTAAAACGCTGACTTCTTTAAAGTAGTATATGCCAATAACGGCTAAATCGCTCACAAAGAACTTTGGTTTTTCAACCAGCTCAACGATTTCTTTATTATCATTCAGTTTTACAACGCCAAAGGCTTCAGGTTTATCTACTTTTTTAACCCAAATAACCGAATCTGCTTCTTGATCTAGTTTAAAATCGGCACGAATTAAGGTATCAGCATACGCAATAACGGTTGGTCCCGATAAGGAGTCTTTAGCACACATAATGGCATGACCTGTCCCTAACGGTTCATCTTGACGGTAAATAGATGCTTTGGCGCCTAAAGAGGCTGCTAAAGCTTTTAAACTGCTAATAACATCATCACCAAACCATGCAGCATCGCCTAATACAAAGGCAATTTCTTCAACGGGTTGGTTTAAAACTTTTACAATATCTTTTACCAATCTGTGAACAATAGGTTCTCCAGCAACGGGTATTAATGGTTTTGGTACTGTTAAACTATGTGGCCGCAAACGAGAACCTCGTCCTGCCATGGGTACTATTATTTTCATAATTAAGCCTAAACCACTCTAATGAAGTGGGGATTTTTATTAAAAATTTGTTATTATAACTGCCTTTCGCCCTAAAAGCGATAAGTTATTATGTCTTTCTGTTTTTTAACTCCCTCTAGGGAGCATTATGGTGGGCTTATTTAGTCCCTGTACTTCCAAAACCACCTGCTCCTCTATCGGTTTCAGATAATTCATTAACGGTCATCCATTCGGCACGTTCGTGTTTGGCTATGACTAATTGTGCTATACGTTCGCCATTTTCTATAGTAAAATCTTCGTTGGAAAGATTGACAAGAATTACGCCAATTTCGCCACGATAATCGGCATCAATAGTTCCTGGTGCATTTAAAACCGTAATTCCTTTTTTAGCCGCTAATCCGCTGCGTGGTCGTACCTGCGCTTCAACACCCACTGGCAACTCTATAAAAAGACCAGTGCCAACAATGCTTCGTTCTAGAGGTTTTAAAACTCTAGACTCTGATAAATTGGCTCGTAAATCCATTCCAGCGGAAGCTATGGTTTCATAGTGTGGTAATGCGTGATTAGATTTGTTGATTATTTTAATTGTCATGTTATGATTTTAATAATTGCTTAATATCTTTTCGTTCTGATATATAAACGATTCCCAAAAATACTAAAACTAAAATAGTACTCACGTAGTAATTCTCATTAAATCTATAATATGAAACAGCTGAAATTACGGTTGATAGCACTAAATAACTCCCAATTCTCATAATATCATAGGGAACAGGATAGTGTTTTTTTCCTATTTGGTAAGAGACTAACATCATACTTCCATAGGCTGCTAAAGTTGCCCAAGCTGATGCCATAAACCCAATACGCGGAATCATTAAATAGTTAAAAGCAATTGTTATAATAGCGCCTATTAATGAAAAATACATTCCATATCGTGTTTTATCCGTAAGCTTATACCAAATGGCTAAATTGAAATAAATACCTAAAAACAAGTTTGCTAAAAGTACAATAGGAACAATATCTATAGCAATCCAATAGGATGGATCACTAACAATGAGTTCTTTAAAAATATTGAGAAAGGCGACCGTAAATACAAACATTAAACTACCACAAATAACAAAGTACTTCATGATTTTGGCATAGGTTTCCTTGGCATTTAGCTCTTTAGCATGGTTAAAGAAAAAAGGTTCAGCGCCCAATCGGAACGCTTGAATAAAAATAGTCATGAATACAGCAATTTTATAACAACCGCTGTAAGCGCCATTTATAGATTTACCAAGGAGCTCTGGCAATAACCATTTATCAAAATTCTCATTGATGACGTAGGCTAATCCTGCTACCATAATAGGCCAACCATAATTAAGCATTTGCTTGAAAATAGTTTTACTGAATTGTAGCTTTGTTTTAAAGAAGTAAGGTGCTAGTAATAAAAGTGTTGTTATACTAGCACACAAATTAGCTATGAAAATATACTGCACCAAATCATTAGCGTTGTAACCAGGAAACGATATATTAAATTTAGGTATTACCCAAAGGAAAAAATAATTTAATACCACGTAAACGGCAATATTGGATAGTTTAATGGCTGTAAATTTAATAGGTCTTCCTGTGGCTCTTAAATAGGCAAATGGCGCAACAACAAGCGCATCTAAAGCTAGCACACCAATTAACAAATTAAAATACGTTTGGTTTAAATTAACCAAGTCTGCCAATTGCTCATTAAAAATAACCACAGCTATTAGAAACAAAATAGTGGTTACTGTCAAACTAATAAGCGTTGTTGAAAACACTTTATCTTTTTCTTTGCTTAAATTAAAAAACCTAAAAAAAGCAGTTTCCATCCCGTATGTCAATAATACATTGAAAAAAGCGGCATAAACATAAAAGGTTGTATTGTCAGAATAGCTAGAAGTAACTAGTTTACTGGTATGAAGTGGTACTAAAATAAAATTCATGAGTCTGGGCAGGACTGTTGCCAAACCATAAATAATTGTATCCTTAAAGAAGGTTTTTATAGTACCCAAGTTTCCATATTTGAAGTGCTAAATATAGGGTTTTAATATAGGACTTGCAACGCATTCAGGAATCATCACTTCACGTGTTTTTTAATCGTATTATAGTTCTTTTTTTATCATGTTAGGATATTCAAAATACTTAACCTCTCCATTTTCAATATACGTAATGACACATGTGTTCTCACCAAAATTAAACTGGTTATTGGGTAGCTGTATTGGGATATTGCCATATTCATCATTTTGGTTTTCACTCATAATCAAATCTGCTTCATCGGTTGATGATGTTTGAATACTAGCAAAATACCCCGTTTTACCGACTTGAATTTTAGCAATAAAACCCTTAAAGTAAATACGGCTTAAAGTTACTTGGTTCTTGTTTTCCGAAATTGTTATATAGATATGATAGCCTGAATCATTGCCATTAATATCTGAAATCCAAGGCTGAAACTGAACCGTTTCAACTACAAATGAAGCTTTATTTTGAAACATCAATTCCGTATTTGGAACTTTAGATTTTGAATTAGCACAGGCAGCAATCAAAACAATAAATAAAACAACTGTTAAATTAATAAATTGCGTTTTCATGGTTTTATTTGGATGTTCATTACATATAAAGGTACGAAATCAAATTATGTGCTATAAAAAAAGCCTCGCTAAATGCGAGGCTTTAAATCAAATTTATATTAATTAAATATATCTTTTAACAACTATTGATCTTCCGTTTTTTAATGACGCTTTTACAATATAAATACCTCGAGATAAATTTTCGTTTTCTAAAATTTGCCCTAATAAATTATATACTTCTATTTTAACACCGTCGGTATTCGATATAAACTTATGGTTTTTTGAAATGACCGCTACATCCGTTAAAACATTTACGGCTGTGCTTAAAACAGCACCTGCTATTTCTATATTATTAATTGATGGGAATGTGGTGCCAGTAGTTGTTAAAATTCTAACTTCATCTACACTATCAAAGTCAGAGTTTAAAGTCACCGCAACTTTATCATAATCATTATTTCCAACAAAATTAGCAGTAGCAACTTGTGAACCATTTTTATATCCGGTAACTGTCATTGTTTGGTTGTTCCAATTTCCCCAGTCATACCAATTAAAAGCATTAATTTGAAATTCTAAACCTGAAGTTTCTTTAATAATATGACCTTTCCAACCTAAATAATCTCCACCACCATAAGGAGGCGCCCAAGTTGTCAAGCCACTAAAATCATCAATCTCACCAGTTAAATCATCAGCAGATCGCCATTCCATTTCCCCTATATTGATTAGAGCATCATTTACATTATAAATCTGAAGTGATAAACCTGAAATATCTATAGAACCACCTTCACCATCGGTTGCTATACCAGTATCCCATGTGGATCCTGCATCTGAATTAAAATTTAGTGTTTGCGCTTTAACATGAAACGAAAAAGCAAATAATATCAGAGTGAAAAGTAAAAAGTAATTTTTTGTCATAATAAAATAGGTTAAGTTAAAAATCTTTAAGCAAAGATATAAAACGTACTATTAAAGAAAGGTAATTACTTACTTTAACAGTTTTTAATCTTACTAAAAACCACCTTGTCACTATTTCTTTTAGATGCAATAGTCTCCAGTGTATGTACGTAACAAGAATACTGCTTAATTAAAAGTATCTAACGGGTTAAATCTTCTAGGATAACCAGTCTGCTTTTTTGGTGTATTGTATATACTAAAGGATATAATATATGGATGATTGTAGCAATAAAAAAGACCTTTCCAGCTTTGAGTTGGAAAGGTCTAATATAAAATTTAAAAAAATTAAGCGCTAAAAAGAATCTTAATTATTCAAGGCCTCTGCTTTTCTTGAAATTTGACTCTGCTATCGCTTCGTCTAATTATTCAAGGCCTCTGCTTTTCTTGAAATTTGACTCTGCTATCGCTTCGTCTAATTATTCAAGGCCTCTGCTCCACCAACAATTTCTAAAATTTCATTAGTAATAGCAGCTTGACGGGCTTTGTTATATGTTAATTTTAATTGATCACGTAATTCGGTAGCGTTATCTGTTGCTTTATGCATAGCGGTCATACGCGCACCATGTTCTGAAGCAAAAGAATCTCTAATACCCTTATACAATTGTGTTTTTAAAGATTTTGGAATCAACTCTTCAACGATTTCAACTTTTGAAGGTTCAAAAATATACTCTAAGGTTACGTTGTCATCTTTTTCAATAGGTACAATTGGTAAAAATTGTTCCACCATGATTTCTTGAGTTGCTGCGTTTTTAAACTTGTTATAAACGATTTCAATTTTATCAAACTCTCCTTCAGTAAACATATCCATCAAACGTGTGGCCACATCGGCAACGTTATCAAACGTTAAATCGTCATATAATTCACTGTAATTACCAATAACAATCTGTTTTTTAGAAAACGCATCATTTGCCTTTTTCCCAATTGCTAAAACTGAAACGTTTTTACCAGCGTATACATTGGAAATCAAGTGTTGTGTTTGCTTTATAATATTAGAATTAAAAGCACCACACAAACCTCTGTTTGACGTAACTGATACAATAAGAACATTATTTACTTCACGTTGCTCTGAAAATTTACTTCCAGAATCCGCATCTAAAGTTGCACTTAAATCTTGTAAAAGTTCCGTTAACTTATCTGCATAAGGACGCATTGCCGTAATAGCATCTTGTGCCTTCTTTAATTTTGCAGCCGATACCATTTTCATGGCACTGGTAATCTGCATCGTGGAAGATACTGATGATATTCTGTTACGTATTTCTTTTAAGTTTGCCATTTTTTCCGCTCCTAACCTCTCAAATGGAGAGGGATTGATTAGTTAAACTATATGATAATTTTCTAATCCTTCTCTTTAGTAAAGAGAAGGATTAAAATTTTTTACTTTCTATATTTCGCTGATAAATCTTTAGCTACTAATGTTAAGGTATCTGTAACTTCATCAGTTAATTTTCCAGCTTTTAAGGTTGCTAACACATCACTATGTTTTGCTCCCAAAAACTCTAAATAATCACGTTCAAATTCTTTTACTTTTTCAACAGGAACGTCTTTTAATAAGTTTTTAGATCCCGCATAAATAATAGCTACTTGATCTTCTACTTTAAACGGATCGTTTTGTGCTTGCTTTAAAATTTCAACGTTACGCTTACCTTTATTAATTACATTTAAAGTAACAGCATCTAAATCAGATCCAAATTTAGCAAACGCTTCTAATTCACGATATTGTGCTTGATCTAATTTTAAGGTACCAGATACTTTTTTCATGGATTTAATCTGTGCGTTACCACCAACACGTGATACAGAAATACCTACGTTAATTGCTGGACGAACACCAGAGTTAAATAAATCTCCATCTAAGAAAATTTGACCATCTGTAATAGAAATTACGTTTGTTGGAATATATGCTGAAACGTCTCCTGCTTGTGTTTCAATAATTGGCAATGCTGTTAAAGAACCACCACCTTTTACCATAGGTTTTAACGTGTCTGGCAAATCGTTCATTTCTTTAGCAATATCATCATTATTAATGATTTTTGCCGAACGCTCTAATAATCTTGAGTGTAAGTAGAAAACGTCACCTGGATACGCCTCACGTCCTGGAGGACGACGTAATAATAACGATACCTCACGGTATGCTACAGCTTGTTTTGATAAATCGTCAAACACAATTAAAGCGGGTCTACCAGTATCTCTAAAATACTCTCCAATAGAGGCTCCCGTAAATGGTGCATATACTTGCATGGCTGCAGGATCTGATGCATTTGCAGCAACTATAGTGGTATAAGCTAAAGCACCTTTTTCTTCTAAGGTTTTAGCAATAAGTGCTACTGTTGAAGCTTTTTGACCTACAGCAACATATATACAATATACAGGTTCACCTGCATCGTAAAATTCTTTTTGATTTAAGATAGCATCAATACAAACGGCTGTCTTACCTGTTTGTCTGTCACCAATAACCAACTCACGTTGACCTCTACCAACTGGAATCATAGCATCAATTGCTTTAATTCCTGTTTGTAATGGTTCTGTTACTGGCTCTCTATAGATAACACCTGGTGCTTTACGCTCTAAAGGCATTTCATAAGTTTCACCTGTAATAGGTCCTTTTCCGTCAATAGGGTTTCCTAAAGTATCTACAACACGACCAACAATACCTTCACCTACCTTAATAGATGCGATACGTTCTGTACGTTTAACTGTAGAACCTTCTCTAACTCCTACTGAAGTTCCTAATAATACGATACCTACGTTATCTTCTTCAAGATTTAGTACAATACCTTCTAATCCACCTTCGAATTCTACTAATTCTCCGTATTGTGCATTTGAAAGTCCGTAAGCACGTACAATACCATCACCTACCGTTAATACAGTTCCTACTTCGTCTAATGATGCACCTGCATCAAAATTAGAAAGTTGTTGTTTTAAGATTGCTGATATTTCAGCTGGTTTTACTTCTGCCATCTTTATTTAGATATTAGACGTTAGATTGTTAAGGTGTTGCCACCTATTCCAACGCTGCTTAATTTAATTTCCTATTTTAATATTTATTCCCGAGCCACTATTACTTGACTCTTCCTTAATTATCACTGTATTTGTTGATGCATTTAATCTATCCGAATATGGTGTTCCATATTTTTCTACTAAACGCTTTACTCTTTCTGAATTTAAAGAACCATCCTCATTCACCACATTTCCTTTGTAAATATCTGAAATGATATTTTTTTGTGTTCTTTTCCCGATTTCGTATTTCTTATCCTCTCCTAAAAATATAACTTCAACATAAACTAATTTTCCATTTGGATTAGAAGCAGTAACTGGTTCTGCTCCGTTTATATAAATCGTTTTTAAAAAGATTATCTCTTCTTCATTTTTATTATACAAAGAACAAACCGCATCAAAAGTTCCACAATCAACATAGGTTAACCAAGCAACTTTATCAATTAAAACTTCTCCGTTTTTTAACTTGACCTTTTGAGCATTCGCACTGAAGCCCATAAAGATACATGATAAAAATAGAATTGTTTTAATAGCTTTCATCAGTTTTAGTTAATGGTAAATTCTCTTTTTAATTTATTCAATTTGCTTGCCACACTTGCATTGTATTGCACATCGCCAACACGTAAAATAAAACCACCTAAAATGCTTTCATCTACTATATTTTTAACCGTTACAGCTTTGTTAGATAATTCTTTAATTTTAGCTAAGACTTTTAATTCAATATCCTCAGTAATTGGCACTGCCGTTGTTACAGTTGCAGACTCTTTATTGTTTTGAATATCGAATAAATCTGTATACTTATTAGCTACAGCTTCAATTAAATCTAAACGCTTGTTAGCATCTAATACTTTAAAAAGCTCCTGCGTAATTGTATTTACTTGTGGAAATACCTGAGATAAGATTGCTTTTTTATCATCAGATTTAACAACGGCATTTCTAATAACCTCATCCAGATTTTGATTATCCTTAATAGTTTTAGAAATTAAAACCATATCCGCATTAATAGCATCAGCCACCTGTTTTTCAGTTGCTAAACTTAATACTGCTTTTGCGTAACGTATTGCTGCTCTTGTTCCTGCCATTTTAATGCCCACAACGTGGGTTACTTTTAATTATACTTATCTAACCAAACACACAAATTTTGCGTGGTGTACCAATTAGTTTAATGTTGCTTCACCTAACATAGACTCAACCAATTTCATTTGCTTGTCTTTGTTAGATAATTCTTCACGAACCACTTTTTCCGCGATTTCAATGGATAAAGTTGCCACTTGCATTTTTAATTCTGCAATGGCTGCTTTCTTTTCATTTTCAATAGCTTCTTGTGCACTTACAACTAGCTTATTTGCTTCTGTTTGAGCTTCAGTTTTCGCGTCTTCAATCATTTTTGATTTCATTTCACGCGCTTCTTTAAGCATCATTTCACGCTCTAAACGTGCTTCTTGCAATAATTTTTCATTATTAGCTTGAAGATTTTGCATTTCAAGTTTTGCATTTTCCGCAGATTCTAAAGCTGTTTGGATGCCGTCCTCTCTCGTTTGAAGAGCGTCTAGAATTGGCTTCCAAGCAAATTTTCTCATTAATAAAATTAGTATTAATAAGATTAGGGCTTGCATAAAAAATAAGCCTACTGAAAAATCGTTTAATAAAGTTTCCATACTATATAGATTACTTAAATTCTCTTTGTTTGTTTAATTTAAAAACAGTTTCTGCAACCAACCGTTGCAGAAACGTGTTTCTTTGTTTTTAGGAAAATCTTATTTACCTAAGATTAATGCACCGAATGCTAAACCTTCCAATAAGGCACCGATGATGATCATCGCAGTCTGAATTTTTCCAGCTGCTTCTGGTTGACGAGCAATACTTTCCATTGCTTTTGATCCAATCATTCCTAAACCGATACCTCCACCGATTACGATCATTCCTGCTCCAATTAAATTGTACATACTAATTTGGTTTTTATAATTATTAATTAAACAAATTCTTTTTAATGAGCGTCGTGTTCCTCCACAGCCATACCAATAAATAAGGCTGACAGCATGGTGAAAATAAACGCCTGTAAAAACGCTACTAAAACTTCAATTACCATAATAAATAAGGTTAACGCTAAAGACATTCCTGTAGAAACCGCAGGTCCGAATGACGCTTTTAAAGTTATCATTAACGCAACTAAGCTCATTACAATAAAGTGGCCTGCAGTAATATTTGCAAACAAACGTACTAATAATGAAAACGGCTTAATTATAAGAAAACCAACAAGCTCTATTACGGCTAAAATTGGTCTTAAAATATAAGGTACTCCTGGCATCCATAAAGTATGTGCCCAAAAATCTTTACTACCACTGAACAAATAAATAATCATGGTGAAAATAGCTAAAGAAGCGGTAACAGCTATTTGTCCTGTTACATTAAAACCTAAAGGCGTTAAACCTAACATATTTAATATCCAAATAAAGAAAAATACGGTTAATAAAAAGCCCATAAACTTGCGGTACTTTTTCTCACCAATATTTGGACGTGCTATTTCATCACGAACATAAATTACTAAAGGCTCTAAAGCCCGGGATACACCTTTTGGAATACCATTGCCTTTTTTATAACCTCTAGCTAAACCACCAAACAGTAACAACATGATTATTCCTGTTATAATCATTCCAAAAACACTTTTAGTAATTGAAAAATCGATTACTTTACTAGCGTTTGTTGGATGGTGCTTGTCATCAAAATTCAGTGCTGTTGCACCATTTTCTAATTCGTAAATTTTGGAGTGGTATTTTACAAGTTGCGTATCACCTTTATTAACAATAACGGTTCCGTTATCATCATGATGAAAGGCAGAAGACATAAAGGTTTTCAATCCATTGCTAGTCCAAACAATAACAGGTAACGGGAAACCGTAGTGAACTCCCGTTTCATTATTGGTAAATAAATGAAAATCATGAGAATCCTTAAGGTGATGGGCAATATAATCACTGATTTCGTCCGGTGAATCAATTAAATTGTTTGCTGTGTCGTCATTTTGGGCGGATACCGAAAACGACGTTAATGCTAAAACGAATACTACTAATAACTTGATAGATTTTTTTGCTACCATCATATTTTTTCTAACTAATGAAATTTATTCTTCGTAAATTTTGTGCAAATGTACGGAATAATTTAAAAAACCAAACCCTTTTTTAGTTTAGTTTTTTAAGGTTACATTAAAACAGAAAAAGTAGTTTTATTCTTAATAACTATTTGCTATTTAACAACTTTGCAATTGCCGCTGCTTCTATCATTAAAAAAAGAAATAAGGGAATTACCAAAGCTATGCGATCGTTTTGAGTTAAAGCATCATTTTTAAAAACAGAAGATTGAAATATGAGTACAAATGCACCTATCTTAAAAAACATGAGCATGAGATAGGAATAGCCGGCTTGGTTGGGTAAATTTTCAGCAACTATTTCTACCATTATATAAATAATAACAACGGAAATTACATGAAATATATACACATTGAATAAGGAGAAACTTAAGTCCGAATGTAATAAACTGCTGTGAATACCATAGCTTAATCCAAATACAGCAAGGACCAAAATAATTACAAATACAATACGCTTAATCATCAGAATCTTTATTGGTTATTTTTAGGACTTGATAAATAACCGAAAACATAGCAATAGCAACGGATATCAAGGTTATAATTTTATAATATAATTTATTATGATTGTCAAATTTAACGTCTAACCATCCACCTAGTAAACTTCCTAAGTAAATAATTAAACCCATTTGTATAGCAATGGTCGTAAACCGAATATACTTATTCAGCGGTTTATTAGGCTTTTTGTTTGGTGGTTTTTTCGCGCTCACTATTTTGAATGTCTTTTGTTGCTCCTTTCATGGCGCAGTTAACGTTAAATGTAGCTCCTGGCTCAACGGCTAACTTACCTAAAGTTACATCACCTTCAATATGCGCAGTGCCTTTTAGGGTTAGTGTACCTGAAAGTGATAATGTACCCGAAAATTTTCCTTCAAAATAAGCATCCGTACCGGTTATATTACCCTTTACAAAACCTGTTTTTCCAACAACAATTTTTCCAGGCGTTTTAATACTGCCTTCCACGGCTCCATCAATCCGGAAATCGCCTTCACTTTCTAAATCACCAACCATAGTAGTGCCTTGGGCTATTAAATTTTGGCTGGAAGTGATTTCGAGATTTGTTTTACTTTTTTTGTTCTCTGAAAACATGACTATTTATTTTTTGGGGTTTAATTGACTGCTAAATATGCATCCATATTTTTATGGATTTGTAGGGTTGCATAGTTCGTTGACGAAATAGCAAAATGTTGGTGTCGTATTTTGTCTTTTTTCTTTTCTTCTAATGATGCTGCATACCCTAAAGCGCCTTCCTTGCTTGTTAAACCATGAATGATAACAAAGGTGGTTTCAGGGTTATAGACATCAACCGAAACGGATAAATCAAAAACATTAACTTGATCTGTTTCTTTTTTAAGTTTGGTTACAAATTCAGAAATTGCCTTTTCGTTTGCCGCATTGAAATAATACACAACTTTGTAATTGGTGTCATCTGGATTTTCAACAAAATCAGTACTGCTTATTTTTGGTAACAAATTATCAACAATGTCTTGTGCTTGAGCACCTTCTTCCGTATTGGCATAATTGTAAGCTACAAAAGTCATAGCTTTACTATAGGCTTCATATCCATATAAACGACCTGTAGCCCGTGCCTTTAAGAGCTCGAATTTAGGTACTAAAGCTTCCCCTTCAAATATAGAAATATAGCGATCTGCTTCATTAATAACCTCTTGATATTGGTGGTTTTCTAAAGCTTTATACAGATTTTCATAAACACTTTCTGGGCTGCTATCATCTTTTGCCAAAGCCGAATCTGGATTTTTTAAAATGGTAGCATATCGCGACTCTGGATAATTAGCAATAATATCGTTTTTAGCAATTTCAGCTTCACCATTCTGACCTTCCAACATATAAATTTTATACAAATTATATTTAGCAGGAACTACTAATTTTTCATCTGGATTAAAGCTTAAAAGCGTTTGGAATTTATCTTTAGACAAACCGTTTTCCTTAAATTTCTCTTTATAAATTAGTCCTAATTGGTAGTATGCACGGTTGCGCTCTTTGGTAATACTATCAATTGCTTTTTTATCCGTTGGTATTTGCGTTAAATAAAATTCTGGATTGAATAATTCATTTTCAACTTCATTTTCAATTAAATCATTAAAAACTTCATTGGTTTTGGATTTGTTGATACTAGACCAACGCCAATTATCTTTTAATTCACGATCTCCCCAATTTTTTCTAAATTCATTTTTACCATAGGAGACGGTTGTTGGGTTATAGAAATAAAATTCAACTGGACCGCCTGCTGCTGGTCCACCCGCTTTTTTTACCATTGAACTTCCTGCGGCAAAGCTATTATTAGTATTTACCTGGATTAAGCCTTGATTACGTTCCCGCTCTTCCTCAAGTGCTTTTTCGGCTTCCGCCTTCAATTTTAATTCTTGGGTGTAGGTTTCAAAATAAGCCGTTCTTTCGTCTGCGGACATGGCAACTAAACCAAGGATGCTATCGTTGGCAATAGCAACATCTTCATAATAAATAACGTCTTCTAAATTATCGCGTTTACGTTTGATGATTCGGTATGGCTTGCTATTCATTTTCATGTTTAGCATGGTGCTATCATAATAAGCACCGGCAATTTTATATTCGGTATAATCGAAAAAGATATCACCTAGATTTTCATAGTCTTTAGAAACCAATATTTTATCTGTTGGATTGGTGCGTAATGACTTGTTATAAAACTCAACTGCCAAGGAATCAGAACCATTTTTTAAATGATATTCACCAATCTGATAATAAATTTTACTTAAAAAAGGCCGGTTTTCACGATCATCCTCTAGCTCATATAGTAGTTCAATTAAAGCTTGTTTATCACCTTCTGTAAAATCGAAATTACGTGCTTTCCCAACATAAGCCGCAATGCGGTAAGGTCTTGGCGTTTTTCTATTCAGTTCTATAACCCGATCAAAAGCAATATTTGCGCTATCGGTTTTATTAAGTCTATTGTATAATTGGGCTTGAATGAATCTGTAGCGGCCGCGTTCATCATTGTTTTTGGTATGTTGTGCAGCAATATCTATTTGCCAAACAGCACTATCTAAAGATTTTGTATTAATGTAGGCTTGGGCCAACATGGCAGTGGCGTCTGCTAAATCCTGACCTTCCAATTCCACTTGGTACATTAAACGCTTTAAATTGGTAATAGCCAATTCTTCATTTTCTAAACGAATGTTTGTTTTTTCACGCCATATTCTGGCTTGATTAATTTTATCACTCGCCGGATATTTATAAAGAATGTAGTTAAAAGCTTCTAATGCTGGTATAAAACGTTGATCAAAATAACGCGCTTTCCCCAACAGTAAATAGGCTTCATCAATTTGCGGATTTTTTTCTTTTCCGCCAATATTCATTCCATGTTTCTGAACGGCTTTAATTGCTTTTTCTTCAGCACGTTCAAAATCTTGATTTTTACTTTGACCAGGGAGCATAATTTCTTCCGAAATCTGCATGCGTTCTATAGGTAGAATTTCCCAAAAATTATCATCATAGGAATCGTTTACCCCTTTTTGGCCACTTTCTAATGCTAAATATCCGTTGTAAAGGATGTTGTATTTTGTAGACATGGCATGCATGTTCCTACTCACAAAAGAATCTTTCTTGCGTGAACAACTAGTAAGTACTAACGTAATACTAAATAGAAATAGGATGATTCTGAAAGTGGTCTTCAACGTTGATTGTGTTTAATTATACATAACTAAAAACAGCTATATATATTATGTATTGCCGTAAAAATAAGCATCTTTTTGAATAATTATAAAAAAAGAGCAGACTTTTAAATAGTTTCTGTTCCTGCAAAGTGCGCTTCTAATTCTTTTAAAGTAGCTGCACTGGTTTTTAAATCCTTTACAACTTCGCCTTTTTCTAGTACCACTATGCGTTCGCATACATCAGTAACGTGCAATAAATCGTGACTAGAAATTAATACGGTAACGCCTTTGGTTTCGGCTAAATCTTTAATAATTCCCTTTAAACGAATTTGCGTTGTTGGATCTAAATTAGCAAACGGTTCATCTAAAATAATAACTTCTGGATTTCCAATTAAAGCAGCAACAATGCCGGCTTTTTTCTGATTTCCTTTACTCAAATCGCGTAAATATTTTTTCTGATTTAATATTTCGCCGTGGAAAAAATCTTCAAATTGCGATACTAATGCATCCACATCCGATTTATTCTGACCGCGTAACTCGCCAATAAAATAGAAATATTCTTCCGCTGTTAAATAACCTATTAAAAATGTTTCATCAATAAAGGCGGATGTAAAGGGTTTCCAATCTTCGCTTTCATTAACTAATACATTATTGTTTTTAATATAGCCTGTTGTGGGTTGAATTAAATCCAGTAGCAAACTAAAATAGGTGGTTTTTCCAGCACCATTATTCCCTACTAAACCAAAACTTTGACCTTTTGGAATTTCCAAGGAATCTATGTGTAGAACCTGAATATCATTATATTTTTTTGAAAGATTTGATGTAATTATCATGGGTAATTATAATTAAATGTTTGATTATTTTTTTTCACTAAACGCAGCAATAGTTTTATATTTTCCATCTTGGTAAACGTTTTCAATTTTTCGTAAAAAGAAGTTTTTGAAAACAATTCCTACCACGCCACTCAAGGCTAAAACTAATATGCCAGTTTCAAAATTTACTAATTTATAAGGGATATAAAATAAGCCCATTGGCAGTAAAAATTTAGGTAAAGCAATCAACATTTGCGTTGGATTAAATCCGTTGGTATTACTAAACGCTTTTGCTTTTGTGTTGAGCTCTACAGGCATTCTATTTAGAGCGCCGCCAAAAAGCGTTAGAAAAGAATTTAATCCAATATTAAACAAAGCACCAGCGGCTATCATCCCGAAAATATCCCAGCCAAAATAAATATATGGTGTACTTAAAACAAAGGAAATAGCTACGGCTACCACCATTAAATACCATTTGGATTCTAGGTATTGACGATACGGAATATTCTGACTCATCAGCATTTTGTAATACTCGCTATCCCATGACGGTACGAGTTGACCGAAAGTCATTAGAAAACCACCTGTAACAAACATCGAGGCAAATGCTAAAATAGCCGGCATTTCTCTATACATGTCTTGTGTGTAAAAAATAAGACCATAAAACAAAAACATGAAAGACATCATCATAGTTTGTTTTGGTCGGGCATTTCGCCAAATTAATTTAATATCATTCTTTAAAAATGGAGCAATGCTACCAAATCTATCAAACCACGATAAATCTGTTGCTTCCACCACTTTAACTTTTTTAGAAACAGCATCGTCTAAATAAAATCCTTTTTTAACATATTTAAAGTTCAATTTATATAAAACGACTAATAATGCTAAAGGAATAATAGCTAAATACGGTTGATTATACAGAGTATTAAATGCAATACCTATTGGTTCTGATGCCGCATAAATACCATAAAACTCCAAAGCAACTAATCCTAATAATAAAGGTGCAGCAATGTAAAATACGGTATTACTTTTATTGACTAAAAAGTTTAAAAAATTTATGGATAATGTTAAGAATATAATAGATAAAAACCAGCACAACACATTTATTACCGGATAGCCTTTTACTAATAAAACAATGCTAAACGGTAAAAACAAAAACAGCGATAAGAAGTTAAAAAATGAGAGCGTGGTTTTACCTAATAAATAGTGAATTACTGTATCTCTTTTAATAGGAATAGTCATTAAGGGCTTTACATTCAAAACGGGCAATTGCTGCAAAAAATAGCGTATGAGTAGTTCAAATAAAAACCAATAAATTAAAAAATTATTAATTGTTACAATCGGATCTATTTCTGGAATGGCTTTTTTAGCAATAAAAAACATGCCAACTCCCATAAATAAGGCTATACCGCCAAAATATAATGCTCCTAAAATGAGGAATATTTTTATAATAAGTCCTTTTTGAAAATAGGATGCCCTTTTAAACTGTTTCCATTCGAGGCTTAAAAATTGTTTAATCATTTTTATTAGTTTGTTGAAACGTGATTTTTAATTGGTGTGCTTTTGTGCAATCTGTCCGACTTCCATTCCCCAACTCTGACCTAACATCATCCCTTTTTGAGTAAGTACACTTTGTTTAAATGCTAGTTTTTTACCTAAATCGGTTTTATAGAAAGCTACTAATTCTTCAATTTCATCTTTGGTAAATTCTTCCATGTATATGTCGGCTAATTGGCTATACAACTTATCAAGTGTGCCATTTGCTTCCTTTGTAAAGGCTGCTTTGTTTGCTTCTGGAACCATAGCTCCTATTTGAGCAATGGCATCATGAAAAGCACCAGTGGCTCCTGTTAGTCCAATAAATTCTATGGTTTGTTGTTTAAATTCGGATGGCTCTTGAGCCGAAATAGAAAGGGTTAAAAATAAGGCAAGTACTGAAAATAGTGTTTTCATAAAAATTGGTATTGATTAATTATAAGTAGCAAAAAAATACAATTTGTTACATGGCATATTCTGGATAGGTTTCTTGAAGATGAAAAGTAGCATTTTTTGGTAAAATAATAGCGGTTATGTAGGTTAAATTATAATTCCTGCCGAAGAAATTGAATATAATACGGGTTAAAAACTGAAAGCATCAAATTTTTAAATAAATTTCAGCAATTATAAGTTAAAAATCAAAGGCTTCACTATTTTTGTAAAAAATCAAAATATGTCACACTTTCATACACTTTCCGTTAAAGAACTTCATAGAGAAACAGACAAATCGGTTACCATTAGTTTTCAGGTTCCTGACCACTTGAAGTCGGTTTACCAATTTCAAGCTGGTCAATATATTACATTGAAAACAAGCTTGAATGGTCAGGAAGTCCGTCGTGATTATTCCTTGTGCTCCTCACCAAAAAGTGGCGAATTAAAAGTAGCTGTCAAAGAAGTTCAGGACGGAACCTTTTCAGCTTATGCCAATAATGATTTAAAAGCTGGAGACACGCTAGAAGTGGCTCCACCAAAAGGTCGTTTTGTTTTTACACCTAATGATAAGCAAACAAAGAACATAGCCTTGTTTGCGGCAGGTAGTGGAATTACACCTGTTTTAAGTATTGTGAAATGTGCTTTAGAAGAAGAAATTCACAGCAAAGTCATCCTGGTTTACGGAAACAAGACCACTCAAGACACGATGTTTTTACAGGAGCTTTTGGATTTACAACATACCTACAAAGAACGTTTCACCATACAATTTGTATTCAGCCAAGCCGATGAAACCGACGCTATTTTTGGTCGCATTGAAAAAAGTACTGTCAATTATGTCATGAAAAACAAGCACAAAAATATTGAGGTAGATGCCTTTTATTTATGTGGACCTGAAGCCATGATTCATGCCGTAAAAGATGTTTTAACGGAACATGAAATTCCAAAAGAACGTGTTCACTTTGAATTATTTAAAGCAGCAAAACCTACGGAAGATAGTGCTTTAGGTGTTATACCAGAAGGAAAAACGCAAATTACGGTTGTTGTTGATGATGAAGAAACAACGTTTGAAATGAGCCAGAAGCAAACCGTTTTAGAAGCCGCTTTAGATGAAGATTTAGATGCACCATATTCCTGCCAAGGTGGTATTTGCAGTAGTTGTTTAGCCCGAATTACTGAAGGTGAAGCAACCATGCGTCAAAATAATATTTTAACCGATAGTGAAGTTGCCGAAGGCTTAATTTTAACCTGTCAAGCACATCCAACTACACCGACTTTGAAGGTGGATTATGATGATATTTAGATAAAGCTTACGCTCTCCTTCGGACTTTTCTCCCAAAGAGAGAGTTTAGAGGTTTATAAATTGAATAAAAATTTCTATTCAGAACTTCGAGTGTCAATGTGTAACTCTGTAAAATAAAGTAGCTTTCATTTGAAACAATTATAATAAACTACCTTAAAACAGTCCTCACCTTTTCAACAACCCTTTCAACCGGAACACTTCCAGCAGCATGCTTATAATCGTCAGGATATTTGTTGCCATAAATTGATGTTGGAATTTTTGGGTATAGTTTTCTATCCGCTACCAAGGCATAATCAGCTGGTTGATTAAAAGGTGCAAACCCAGCAAACGGATGCGTAACTCCCCAAATGGTCACCACGTTTACGCCAAGCATAGCTGCTAAATGCGCATTTCCAGAATCCATAGAAAGCATGACGTCTAAATTGGAAATAACATCCAACTCTTCATTAAATGATAATTTTCCCGCCATGTTAATAATACCATCTGCTTCAGACTCCAAATAATTCAACACTTGAACTTCTTTTTTTCCGCCTCCAAATAATAAAACCTGATAGTCTTTAGACAATTCTTTAACAACCTGCTCCATAAGTTCCAATGGATATTTTTTACCTTCATGAGCCGCAAAAGGTGCAATACCAATGCGTTTCTTATTGGTACTACCTATTATTCTTGAAACATTAGGGTTTAAAGCTTCTGGAATTGGGTAATTTGGTTTACTTAAATCTAGAGGGAAACCTAATGTTTCAAACACATCTGCATAACGTTGATGTGTGGTTTTTAATGGTTCAAAAATTTTGCCTTGGGTAAGTTCCTTTTTGGCTTTTCGGCCTTTATCAACAGTGGCTACTTTCGGCACACCAAGCAATGGTTTTAACACTTTAGTTCGTAGCACCTTGTGTAAATCGGCAATGGCATCGCAGTTTTCTTTTTTTAATTCACGAGACAATTTATACAAACCCACGAGGCCTTTATGTTTGTTTTTTACATCTGCAGGAAACACGGTTACGTTTTTTAAATCGCGGAACAATGGCGCAAAAAATGCACGTGTTAAAACGGTAATTTTAACACTGGGATATTGTTGGGTAAACGCACGTAGCACAGGAACCGTCATAGCAACATCGCCCATGGCGGAAAGTCGGATAACGAGTATGTGTTTGGGTTTGGACATTTATAAAACCATTAACCTTTCGACTGCGCTCAAGGTGAAAAACTAAATTTAGATGTTTATTTTTGAGAACGCAACACCGGATTCAGTTCATCATCATTATACATCTTCATTTGCTTGTATACTTTCATGTATTTATCGCCTTTTTCAATATCTGCTAACAAGGTGTCAATTGCTGTAGACAGGTCTACACGTTGTTCCAATAATACATTTAGTTTGGTTTGGCAAGCAGCCAAATGCGCATCAGTAGCATCCGTACGTGTTGCTTCTTCGTGCATATGGTACACTTTAAGCGCTAAAATGGACAATCTATCAACACCCCAAGCTGGACTTTCTGTGTTAATTGTTGCATCATCTTTTGGTGTTACATTTTTATACTTTTCAAGGAAATAGCTGTCAATATACTCTACCATATCCGTTCTATCCTGATTAGAAGCATCAATTTGACGTTTCAATTTCAAAGCAGCAACGGGATCAATTTGTGGATCGCGAATAATATCTTCATAATGCCATTGCACAGTATCTATCCAGCTTTTTCTATATAATAAATGTTCTAAAGTCTGCGAATCTTTATCATACGGATTACTAAAAGGTTGATCTACCGTATTAACAACATGATAGGTTTTTATAACGTCTTGGAATATTTTATTGGCTTTTTCTGAAAACATAATATAAAAATTTTGAAACACAAATATAAACCTATTTATTAACTTTACAGTTCAAAACAAATCCAAAACACGATGCATATCCATAATATTTCGCTTGAAAATTCTATTTTAAATTCCTTTATTTCAGAAATGCGTGATATTGACATTCAAAAAGATCCCATGCGGTTTAGACGTAATATTGAACGTACTGGTGAAATTTTAGGCTATGAATTAAGTAAATCTTTAAATTATAAATCTGTCAACATTCAAACACCTTTAGGTACTGCCGCCGAATTTATATCTACTGATAACATTGTATTATGTTCCATTTTACGAGCAGGTGTTCCGCTGCATAACGGTTTATTAAATTACTTTGATAAAGCTGAAAATGCTTTTATTTCGGCTTACAGACATCATAAAAGTAAACCTGAAAGTTTTGAAATTATTGTCGAGTATTTGGCATGCCCTAGTTTAGAAGGTAAAATACTTATTTTGGCAGACCCCATGTTAGCAACGGGTCAATCCATGGTAGCAACCTTTGAAGCTTTAAAGCCCTTTGGGAAACCTAAAGCCGTGCATTTGGTGAGTGTTATTGGTGCTCAAGAGGGTTTAGATTATGTGTCCAAACATTTTGACGCAGACGCACATTTATGGATTGCCACCGTAGATGAAAAACTAACGGATAAAGGCTATATTATGCCAGGATTAGGTGATGCTGGCGATTTAGCTTTTGGCGAAAAACTACAGCACTAAACTGGCAAGGAGCCCCACTATTAAAAGCCATATTAAGACCTCGCGAAACCATTTTTCAGGAACTATTTCAATATAATTAGTAACAATAAGTGCCAAAGGAGCTATTAAGAAAATAAACTCTGCTCCCGATTTTTCTGGTGAAATAATAATAATTACTAGCGCTATAAAAGCCGTAAAAAGTATGAGCAAATATGACGGTCTATAGCTTTTAGATTGGTTTTTAATTGTCCTTAAATAATAAAATAAAGACCAAATAAAATAAGAGAAGTATATGGTTGCCGCAATAATAATTTGACGATTATTCAACATACTGAAATCGAAATTTTTCCCTCTTTCAAACCGATCTACATACGCCCAAAAATCGATATTAAATACTATTAACATGGCATAGGTAAGTACAGCTACTAAAAGCACACCAATAAATGGAATGATCCAATTCTTAACATCTGTAATCCCATATAGAAAAAGCGCCGCAAACAGCACGATAAAAAATAACGAGCTCCAAAAAAAGAGCAGGGTTGCTAATGAGATCCAGATGGTAGCATCCAGAATTTTTTTCTTATTATCTTTTTTAGAGCGCAAACTCACAATGCGCCGCAGTGCTAACATTATAAACAGATTGGCAATTACTAACTTGGTATTTAAAAATGTCTGGAACATTAATACCATAAACAGTCCATAAAATAAGAGATTGTAACTATTCTTTTTGGATAGTCTATTCTTACTAGTAAAAAAATCGAATATAAAAAGCGATAGTACACAAACACCAAATAGAGCGAGTTGCTTCAGGACAAACACCGTATTAAATTCAGGGTGCATCCTTAATTTGGCCAGTAAAAAACCGATAAACAATACCATACTCATAATAACAAAATGAATAGGTTTCGCTTTTCTAAAGAATTTTGAAATCATACAGCTAGGAGAAAATCACTTCTACGGATTTATTGATTGTGGTAAATTACTAATATTCTCTTCAAATTATTGAAATTTAATTTGAAAAAGGTGTAATTTTGTATCATTACATAATGATTACTATATTACACGTGCTTTAAAAGCCTTAAAATTTATATTATGACCGATTTTTTTTACGCCATTGAAGACTTATTTGTAAATGTTTTATTTGCACCATTTGATGCCTTAAGAGCATTAGAACTTGAAAGCTGGTTTGCTGCAAATGCCATAAACTGGATTTTAATGATTGTTGGTATGGTAGCTTTTGTTTACTGGATGCTACAACTTAAAAAATTCAACGATAACGGTGAGGAAAACAAAAGCATTACATCTCACAGTTATTTATAAATCGAATCCAATATCTTTTCTATAATACATCTTATCAAAATGTAGTTTGTCTATATTTTGATAAGATTTTTTTAGTGCCTCACTGTAGGTATTTCCATAGCTTGTTATTGCTATAACACGACCTCCAGAGGTGACTACTTTATCATCCTTTAAGCTTGCACCGGCATGAAAAGGTAATACATCTACCAATTTATCTAATCCCAAAATTTCCTTGCCTTTTTCATAAGCTTCTGGATATCCACCAGAGACTAACATGACTGTGGTAGCAGCACGTTCATCAATTTCAATGTTAATAGTATCTAGTGTTTGGTTTGCAATGGCTTGAAAAATTTCAGCCAAATCATTCTTTAAACGTGGTAAAACGACTTCCGTTTCAGGATCTCCCATACGAACGTTATATTCAATAACTTTCGGCTCATTTCCTACCTTTATTAATCCAATGAAAACAAACCCTTTATACGGCAAATTGTCTTTTTGAAGTCCACTAATGGTCGGTTTAACGACTTGCTCTTCTATTTTATTTAAAAATTCGGGTGTTGCAAATGGTACTGGTGAAACGGCTCCCATTCCACCTGTATTTAAACCTGTATCCCCTTCACCAATACGTTTGTAATCTTTAGCCGTTGGTAGAATTTTATAGTTTTTTCCGTCGGTTAAAACAAAGCAACTTAACTCGATTCCATCTAAAAATTCTTCAATTACCACTTTAGTGCTGGCTTCACCAAATTTGGCATCAACCAACATACTTTTCAATTCAGCTTTAGCTTCGTTTAAATCATTTAAAATCAACACGCCTTTTCCAGCTGCCAAACCATCTGCTTTTAAAACGTAAGGTGGATTTAAAGTTTCTAAAAACTGATAACCCGCTTCCACAGTACGTGCATTAAAACTCTGATAAGCTGCCGTTGGAATGTTATGGCGCATCATAAACTCTTTAGCAAACTCCTTACTGCCTTCTAATTCAGCCGCGGCTTTTTCGGGACCAATTACAGAAACACGCTTTAAATCAGCATCATTTAAAAAGAAATCATGAATACCTTGAACTAACGGATCTTCAGGACCAACAACCACCATGTTAATCTTTTTCTCTAGAACCAATGTTTTTATAGCTTGAAAATCGGTAACACCAATCGCTTCGTTTTCAGCTATAGCAGCCGTTCCCGAATTTCCAGGTGCTACATAAAGTGCTTTACATAATGGACTTTGCTTTAATTTCCATGCAAATGTATGTTCTCGACCACCTGATCCTAATATTAAAATATTCATGTTGTTGTTGTTTGCTGCAAAAATAATTGCTTTTACGCTTAAAAAACAATTATTTTACAAAAACATCTTAAGCCAATTTCTTTTGAATTTATTCGACCTTTCATTACAATTTAACGGTTTTCCCATTAAGAAAGCGGAACGGATTTTGAAAGGGATTCAAGCGCAACCAGACCAGGCCTTTGAAGCGTATGTTGAAAATAAAAAAAATGAAATTGTTACATACCATATTCAAAACAATTCATTTTATAGCAACTTGGTAAACGATGTCAAAGTAATAGATTGGAATTCCATTCCGGTTATGACAAAACGCGATTTGCAGATACCACTGCAAGACCGACTTTCCGCTGGTTATAACCTTAAAAATGTGTATATCAATAAAACATCCGGTTCTTCTGGCGATCCGTTTATTTTTGCTAAAGATTATGAGTGCCATGCCTTAACTTGGGCAGTTATTAAAAATAGATTTGGTTGGTATGGATTAGATTTTAATAGCTCCAAACAAGCCCGGTTTTATGGTATTCCTTTAAACAAAAAAGGCTATTATAAAGAACGTTTTAAGGATTTTTTGAGCAGTCGGTTTCGCTTTTCCGTTTTCGATTTAAGCGATACAGCGTTTGAAGGTTATATTAGAAAGTTTAAGTCCACACCGTTTGCTTATTTAAATGGTTATACCAGTTCTATCGGTCAATTTGCCAAATATTTAGAGCGAAAAAATCTTGTTTTAAAAGCAATATGTCCCACATTAAAAGCCTGTGTAGTAACATCAGAAATGCTTTTTGATTCGGATAAATTACGTATGGAAAAACAATTTGGCGTTCCAGTAATTAACGAATATGGTGCATCTGAATTGGATTTAATTGCATTTCAAAACCTAGAAAACGACTGGCAAATTAATAGTGAGACGCTATATGTTGAAATTTTAGATGAAGCTAATAACGTACTTCCATTAGGTGATGAAGGCCGCGTTGTAATTACGTCCTTATACAACCAAGCACATCCGTTTATACGTTATGATATTGGCGATATTGGTATACTTTCAGAGAAAAGTTCGGTAAAAAAACCTATTCTTAAAAAGCTGATTGGAAGAACGAATGATATAGCTGTTTTGCCAAGTGGCAAAAAAGCGGCTGGTTTAACTTTCTATTACATCACAAAAAGTATTATAGAAGATGACGGTTTGGTAAAGGAATTCATCATTCAGCAAACACATCTAAATACGTTTAAAATTATATATGTTGGTGTCAAGGTCTTATCTGAAGAAAAAATGCAACAAATCCGTGATGAAATGACCCGTTATTTAGAACCTAACCTAACCGTTATTTTTGAGCGTCAAGAGGTGCTAGAACGCTCAAAAAGTGGTAAATTGAAACAGTTTTCATCACTAATAGAATAAGAGTCCAATGAATATTACCATAGTAGCAGGTGCCAGACCAAATTTCATGAAGATAGCACCAATAATAAATGTGCTGAAGCGAAAAAAACGGGAAGGTTACGACCTTAATTTTCGTTTAGTCCATACGGGGCAGCACTATGATAACAGTTTAAGTGGCGCTTTTTTTGAGGAATTAGGCATACCGTATCCTGATGTAAATTTAGAAGTAAAAAGCGGTACCCAAGCGGAACAGACAGGTGCTATTATGATAGGGTTTGAAAAAGAACTTCAGAAAAACCCTTCGGATTTAGTTTTAGTGGTAGGTGATGTAACCTCAACTATGGCTTGTACGTTAGTTGCAAAAAAATCGGGGATTAAAGTGGCACATGTAGAAGCTGGTATCCGTTCTGGGGATATGAAAATGCCAGAAGAAATAAATCGAATTGTCACAGATAGTTTAACCGATTATTTTTTTACAACATCTAAATTAGCAAGCAACAACCTTATAAAACTTGGTGTAGATAGCAATCAGGTTTTCTTTGTTGGAAATGTTATGATAGATACGCTTAAAACACATGAATCTCGTTTTAAACAACCAGAAATTTGGAAATCATTGGGTTTAAAACAGAAGCACTACTTTGTAATGACGCTTCATAGACCAAGCAATGTGGATGAAGCCCAAAATATAGAGGCAATTTTAAAACAAATTTCTTCGTTAAGTAAGGATTATCCAATTGTTTTTCCTGTTCATCCCAGAACTAAAAAATTATTACAGAGTTTAAATTTGAGTTATAAAAATTTGTATTATACCGAACCTCTAGGGTATTTGGAGTTTAATTTTTTAGTAAAACATGCCTTTGGTGTTATAACAGATTCCGGTGGTATTAGTGAGGAAACGACTATTATGAATGTGCCATGCGTAACACTTCGTGAAAATACAGAAAGGCCTGAAACATGTGAAATTGGGACAAATATACTAGTAGGAAAAGATCCAATTAAAATTGAGAATGCTTTTAAAACTTTATTTTCAGGTACATGGAAGCAAGCCCAAGTTCCAGCACTTTGGGACGGGCATGCTGCTGATAGGATTATTTCTCAATTAATAAAAACTTATCATTTATAGTGAAAAAAATTCTCATTATAACTAGTTATTTTCCACCTGAAACTGGCGCAGCTTCTAACCGGATTTTTCATTTAGCAACAGGATTAGAAAATCAAAATTTTAAGGTATCTGTAATTACACCGCTGCCTAATTATCCGAAAGGTAGGGTTTTTGATGATTATCGTGGGAAATTCAAACAAACATCCACAGAAAAAAATGTTACCATACACAGATTGTGGTTGTATGCGAGTAATTCTAAAAACAAATTATTACGCTTGTTCACCATGATATCGTACAGTATAAGTCTGATTTGGTTTTTTATTTGGAACAAAATTCCGGAAACTGTTATCGTACAATCACCTCCATTGTTGGTTGCTTTTACCTGTATGCTATGTTTGCAGCGAAAAAAAAGAAAGCTCGTTTTAAATGTCAGTGATTTGTGGCCAATTGCAGGTTTAGAGTTGGGTGCTTTTAAAAAGAATTTCAGTTATAAAATGCTGGAAAAAATTGAACGTTTTAACTACAAAAAAGCAGATTTAGTTTTGGGCCAAAGCCAGGAGATTTTAGTCCATGTAAAATCTCTATTTCCAGAAAAAGCAACCTTTCTATACAGAAATTACCCTGATTTTGAACTTCCAGAATTAAAAGAACCATCTATTTCAGGTGACAAAATCACAATAGTTTATGCCGGATTATTGGGTATAGCTCAAGGAATCTATAAGCTATGTGAATCGTTGGATTATAGCAATATTGAATTTCATATTTATGGCGGAGGTGCAGAAAAAGAAAAAATAGTTCAGTTTATATCTGAAAATCCAGATTTACCAATAGTTTATCATGGCGAAGTTACGCGAAGCGAATTACATAATGCCTTATTATGTTATGATATAACCATTATTCCATTACTTAATAGAATTTATGGTTCTGTTCCTTCCAAAATATTTGAATACGCCAAATTAGGGCTTCCTATGCTTTATTTTGGAGGTGGCGAAGGTGAAGATATTATTCAACAACATCAATTGGGATGGATAGCTGAAGCTGGAAATTATAGCCATTTAAACAAAACCATTCAAAGTTTAGGAAAAAATGAATTAAGCTTAAAAAATCGGACAAAGATTCAACAAGCAGCCCTAGAAAATTTTGATTTTAACAAGCAGTTATTAAAATTAAAAGCGGTGCTTTAATAGGCTTTTTCTTCGCCTCGAACAGCGTTTATAAACGTTTTAATAATAATTTTTAGGTCCAAAAGTAAGGACCAGTTTTCAATATAAAAAATATCATATTTTACGCGACCAATTATATCTTTATCAGTTTCAACTTCACCGCGGAAACCACTAATTTGTGCTAAGCCGGTTATACCTGGTTTCACAAAATGACGTACCATAAACTTATCAATACGTTTTGCATACATATTGGTATGACTTACCATGTGGGGTCTAGGGCCAACAACAGACATATCGCCAAAGAGTACATTGAAAAACTGTGGTAACTCGTCAATACTTGTTTTTCTAATAAATTTACCTGTTTTGGTTACACGTTGGTCATCTCTAGTTGCTTGATAAAGATTGGCATCCTTATTGGGTGTCATGGATCGGAATTTATAACAATCAAATTCCTTGTAATTAAAGCCATTTCTGGATTGCTTAAAGAACACTGGACCTTTAGATTCTAGTTTAATTAAAATGGCGATAATAGGCGTTAACCATGATAAAACAAATACAATAACACAGGCAGAAAACACAATATCAAAAAGCCGTTTAATAAACTGATTAGCCGACTCTTCTAAAGGAATATTTCTTAAGGATAGAATGGGAATATAATCATAGTATTCATATTTCAATTTCTTGGAATAAATATCTTTATTATCAGGTAAAAACTTCAGAATTATTAGATTATTATCTGCAAAATCAATCACTTTCATCATTTGTGAATTAGAAAGTTCAGATATTGAACAATACACCTCTTCAATTGCTTCCTTTTTAATAAAGTGAAGACAGGCATCCAAATCAAATGTGTCCTTATTTTTTAAATTAAACGTTCTTTTATGCTTATAACCATATTCGGGGTTAGAATTAAAAAAGTTCTCTAAAGCCGTGGTTTGTTTATTTTTTCCTAAAATGGCCGTTCTTCTATAATTTCCGCCAAAGGAAGATCGGTATTTTTGAAGCAAATAATAAAAAGCAAACTTAAATACGGTTATTAAAATAAAGGCAAAACCTACGTATTTAAAAATAGTTTTAGGACGAATATTTAGGTCGTGGTAGAATCCAGAATAGGCTAATACAAATAATCCAAAAAGCACCATTTGTCTGAAAATTAAGGACAAAATGGTGATTTCTCGTGTATAACGATACACCTCATAAAACTTTGAATTAATGGAAATAAACAGCCATGCTATGGTTGTTACACTTGTAAAAATTAAAGGGTGTTGGAAATTGAAAAAATATAAAATAGCCAACCCATTAATAATGCCTAAATCTATCAAATAAGAAATAGGCCTAATATAAATAGAGTATCTACCGTGTTGTATTTGGCTCATTAATTTTTAATATGCTTAGAGAAATCCTTGTGTTCGCTTTTGTTTAACTCCTCGGCAGACAGTTGCTTAAAATAGCTAAACGTTTTTTCCATGCCTTCTGCTCTTTCTACTTTAGGCGTCCAGTTTAATAAATTTTTAGCTAGTGTAATATCTGGTTGTCTTTGCAACGGATCATCCGTAGGAAGTTCTTTGTAAATAATTTTCTGATTGGTTCCTGTTAATTTGATAATTTCTTCGGCAAAGTCCTTTATGGTAATTTCGTGAGGGTTACCAATATTTACAGGATATGAATAATCGCTAAAAAGCAAATTGTAAATACCTTCAACTTGATCATCAACATAACAAAAAGAACGCGTTTGAGAACCATCACCAAAAACCGTTAAATCCTCTCCACGTAAAGCCTGACCCATAAATGCCGGAATAACACGACCATCATTTAGGCGCATTCGTGGTCCATAGGTATTAAAGATACGCACAATACGTGTTTCAATACCGTGAAATCTGTGATATGCCATGGTTATAGATTCTTGAAAACGTTTGGCTTCATCATAAACACCACGTGGACCTATGGTATTTACATTACCATAATAGTCTTCGGTTTGTGGATGCACCAATGGATCTCCATAAACTTCAGACGTAGACGCAATTAGTATTCTAGCCTTTTTAGCTTTAGCAAGACCTAGTAAATTATGTGTGCCTAAAGAGCCTACTTTTAATGTTTGAATGGGTATTTTTAAATAATCAATAGGACTTGCAGGTGATGCAAAATGTAAAATGTAATCGAGTTCACCTTCAATTTTAATAAATTCCGTCACATCATGTTCAATAAATTCAAAATTCGGATTATCCATCAAGTGTTTGATGTTTTTAGAATCGCCTGTGATATAGTTATCCATACCAATGACGTGGAATCCTTCTTTTATAAACCGATCACTTAAATGAGAACCTAGAAAACCAGCTGCTCCTGTTATTAATACCTTTTTCATTAATCTATTGTCTTTCTTCCTATTGAGCTGTAATAAAAGCCTTCGTTTTTAATATCCTGAACATCATATAAGTTTCTACCATCAAAAATAACTGGCGTATTCATTTCTGCTTTCAGTTTGTTAAAATCTGGTGTTCTAAAGATACTCCATTCTGTACAGATAATCAAGGCATCGGCATCTTGAATTGCTGAATACATATCTGGAGCATAGGTGATTTGATTACCAAATTTACGCTCCACATTTTCCATAGCTTCTGGGTCGAATGCCGTTATTGAAGCGCCACTTTCAAGCAGGCCCTCAATTATATACAAAGCTGGTGCTTCCCGAATATCATCAGTTTCAGGTTTGAAAGCCAAGCCCCAAATGGCAATTTTTTTATCTTTTAAATCACCTTTAAAAAAGGCATCAATACGTGGTAATAGGATTCGTTTTTGTAAGTCGTTTACCTTTATAACAGCATTTAAAATATCGAAAGTGTAATTATGGTCTTTCCCTGATTTATGAAGTGCTTTCACGTCCTTTGGAAAGCAAGAGCCTCCATAGCCTATTCCTGGGAATAAGAAGCGTTTACCAATTCTAGAATCGGTTCCCATACCAATGCGCACTTTATCAACATCTGCACCCACTTTTTCACAGAAGTTAGCAATTTCATTCATAAAGGTTATTTTGGTGGCCAAAAATGAATTTGCGGCATATTTGGTAAGTTCCGCCGATTTTTCATCCATAATAATTATCGGGTTTCCAGAGCGTACAAAAGGCTTATAGAGTTTTTCCATAAGTTTGGTAGCTTTATCTGAACTAGAACCTATAACAATACGTTCTGGCTTTAAAAAGTCTTCTACGGCAAAACCTTCACGTAAAAATTCAGGATTAGAAACCACATCAAAATCTACCGTGGTTTCATTTGCAATAGCTTTAGTAACACGCTCCGCTGTTCCAACAGGAACGGTGCTTTTATCGACAATAACTTTGTAGCTTTTTAATAATTTTCCAATGTTTGTGGCGGCACCTAACACATACGACAAATCGGCCGAACCATCTTCATCTTCAGGCGTTGGTAGTGCTAGGAAAATAATATCACCATGGTTTAGACCTTCCTCCAATGAAGTTGAGAATTTTAAACGGTCTGCTTTTATGTTTCTTTCGAAAAGGGTATCGAGTAGTGGTTCGTATATTGGCACGACACCAGCTTGCATTTTTTTAACTTTACTTTCATCAATGTCAATACATAAGACATTATTACCTGTTTCGGCCAGACATGTTCCGGTAACTAAACCTACGTAGCCTGTTCCTATTACTGATATGTTCATTTAAAATTTATTAAGTATTTTCAAATTTACAAAACTAGATTGTATTGTTTTTATAAAACTCTAAATATGCATTATTTACAAAAGTTTCCATTTCCTTTTCAAAGCGTTCTTTAGAAAATTTTAGTGCGTGTGTTCTAATTTCTTTAGGATCAAATTGGAGTTCTTCAAATTTTGACACGGCATCGATAATGGCTATTTCATTTTGTTTATTAAAGAAAACACCCGTTTTATTTTTAATTATGGTTTCAGTTGCCCCACCTCTTCCATAAGCTATTACTGGTGTACCACACGCTTGCGCCTCAACTGGTATTATACCAAAATCCTCTTCGGCAGCAAAAACAAAAGCTTTCGCTTTTCTCATATAATCTGTTAACTTCTCTTTATTTACAAATCCAACAAGTTCTATATTTGATTTGGCAATTTTTTTTATGGCACTATATTCTGGACCATCACCAGAAACAATTAATTTTTTATTTGGCATGTTATTAAAGGCACGTACAATAAGTTCAATTTTTTTATAAGGTACCATTCGGGAAGCCGTAAAATAATAATCATCCTTATCTGTTTCTAATGGAAAAGCATGTACATTTACTGGAGGATAGATAACAACCGAATCTCTATTATAAATCTTTTTTATACGTCTGGCAATATATTTTGAATTGGCAACAAACAAATCTACCCTATTTACGGTTGCCAAATCCCATAAACGCATTTTATGTAATACATATTTAGCATACATGGATTTTAACCCTTTATTAAGTTTTGCTTCACGCAGGTACTGATGATATAAATCCCACGCATAACGCATTGGCGAATGACAATAGCAAATATGCAATTGATTTTGATGTGTTAGAACTCCTTTAGCTACGGAAGCTGAAGAACTTAATACCAAATCGTATTCGCTTAAATCAAATTGCTCTATGGCGTTTGGAAAGAATTGTAAAAATTTCCTGTGATTGGATTTTGCTGTTGGCAATTTTTGGATAAAACTTGTAGAAACAGATTTACCATTTAGAATGAAGGCTCTATCGGCATCGTTTAAATAATCCACTAATGCAAAATGGTCAAAATCTTCCCATATCGTATTAAGCGAATGAACCACTTTTTCGGCTCCTCCACTTACATAATACCAATCATGAACTAATGCTTTCCTCATGTAGTTTTTTTTCGAAGATTTTCAGTAAAAAAAGTAAAAACAAGAAACCGAATAAAACATATATTCCAGCACCTCGTGTATAACTAAGAATCATCAAAAATACATTAATAATTAAAAAGTACATTAAAATAGGTGAGTAAATGACGGATTGAAAAGATTTTTGATATATATATTTCTGAAATACGCCAAATAAAAACATTAGTACTAAGGAAAACCAACGGAAATCAATATAGTAGGAACCAAATTGCGTTAAATACACATACTTTCGAGGCGACAAATTAGCAATTGGGATTGACGACAAACTAATTTTATTAAAAAATTTAGGAATGATAGAGTAATTATACATCCCATAACCTATGGACAAACTATCTATATCAATAATATGGTTAAACTCAAAAGCGCCATGTGTAATATATTGTCCTGTGTGCAAACCAGACATAACATAAAGCTTTGTTAGTTGGGAATGATTTGTGGTTTCAAAATAATTAATGGCTGCATCGGTTGGTTTTAAAATTTCATTATAACGGCTTTCAAGCAAGGATTTGTAAAAAGTATCATCAAAATTTTCAGAATAATTTTCACGTTTTAGTAAAATTAACATGGAAATACTCATTAAAATCACAACAGCAATTACGGTAATACTAATTCTTTTAAAATTAATTTTAGGTTTTTGATAAGCGATAAAAGTAAAAACGATAATAAGAAAAATCTCAAAAAATGGTTTCCTAGTTCCTTTTAAAATAGCTTCAAGAAGAGGGAAAAACAGTACTATATATGATGCTATAATATAAAATTTAGGACGTTTAAGGTTTGCTCTTATACAAATAACGAAAGGGAAGAAATAAAGGCTTTTAAGAACCGACGCTACAATCAATAACACCTGATTTTGTTTAAAATTGTCATCGTTTAAAAACCGATTAAATTTTAAATCGTTTGCAAAAGATAAATTTCTATTTACGAATAAATCATACCATCTTAATGCAAAGCTTACGACAATAATAATTAACAATAATTTTACAACCTTTTGGGTATTATAGGTTATTCTTTGGTTGGTTATTGTTTTAAAATTGAACATCACAAACCCCGCTATAATGGCAATATAACAAGATACAATAAACAAAATAGTTTTTGTTTTAATAGGCTGTACAGCCTCCAGTGGTAATAACATATAAGCTAAAACCCAAATTAATAAGCCTACCGTTAAGCTCCCAAAAAATAACCAATATGTTTTTATTAAATTCATCTTTAAATAGTATAAAAATAATAAACGCTAGTTATGAAATATATTATAATTAAGGTTATCGCAGACTTTTTAAAATATATTCCTTTACTATACAAACTGCTGTACTGTAATAAACAGGCAACAAAAATAATGGACATGTGTAAAAAGGTTAATAAAGCGAGTGTTAAATAGTTTTGAACAGCGTAGAAAAGTAAAATTGAGATAAAAACCAATATTAAAAATTTAATGTTGTTTTTAGATGCTAGATTCTCGCGATCTATGATATTAGAATTTAAGGCACTAGCAATCCACATGACCATTTGCGCAGACAGTAAGAAATAAACGGTTTTATACGCCTGGTAAGTATCGTTAAAATAGTCTGAAAAGTGCGTAATTATAAAAGGAGCAATAAATTGAATGACGACGGATAAACAGAAAATAAATATAAAAAATAAGTAAAAATATTTATCCAATACTTCAGGATTAAACGTGTATATTTTTTTAAAAAAAGCAATATTAATTACTTGATGAATCATGACTACTACTGCAGATAACCTAAAATAAAAGGCATAGATACCAACGGTTTCAAAATCAAAAAATAACTCAACTAAAATGCGGCCGGATGTGGTTATTAAAAAAATTAAAAATGTTGAAATTAATAGGTGAATACTAAACTTTAAAATGGTTTTGTAGCCAAGTAAAGTAGCTTTTTCTTTTACCTTATAATAATTAATAATGCCATATACAACATACACCAAACTATAAGTAAGCACAAAAACATTTATTAGCTGGAGATTAACATCTAATAAATTTAGTTTATCCAGTACATAGGCAACTAGCAAAACTAGGTAGATTCCGGAGTCGATTATTACCGAGGGCGTGGACTTTTCATGAGATTTTAATTGGGTAGAATAAAAAACTTGATTCGCAATTATATAAGACATGTTAAAAGCCAAGTAAAAAACAACATCCAAATTGAAGAAAAAATAGAGTACTTGATTGAGTGCAAAAGGAATAAAAAGAATAACAGCATGCAGTTTGAAGGCTGGCTTAAGTTCCACCTTTTCTTCTCTCAAAATAAAATACGGGTAAGCACCCGGAACCCCTAAATTTATTATGGTGTTTACAATCATCCCTAATCCTGCTAAAGCATATTCTAACACTCCAAAGTCTGATTTCGTTAGAATATCCGCCAACAGTAATGGAATAAAATAAACAGTTGCTTTTGCAACCATAAAAACCACGCCAAAAATGGCATACTGTTTTAAAAATTTAAACATATAGTTGTTTACGTTTCGCCTTTATTAAATTTTAAAGTTAACAGTTAGGTTTCAATTAAAAACAAAAAGAGTTTAAAATATATTTTAAACCCTTTCATAATAATTATATTATTTGACAATCATCATTCTTTAATTTCTATAATAACGCCATTCGGATCCTCCTCTAAAATAGTAATATCAGGGTTATTATTTATGACTTTAAATTTACCTATTGTAACGGGTTTTTCTTTATTTCCGCTATCAAAATGAGCCGTGTATTTTCCTTTAGATTCTAATTCGTTAATGGTTATATTTTCTATAAAACTATCATAACATTTATTAATCCATAAGGCTTTAAAATCTTTCTCTTCTCCTCTTTCTGCATCCTGCATTCCATCCATACCTTCTGAACTTCCAACACCAAATTTATCTATAATAACCTCATCTATTAAATGATCTCTACCCGTCATATAAATACCATGTCTGTCTGATGATTTAATATGTATTTTTTTTATTTGAACGTTCACGGGATTGTTTTGCCATCCATCCATAGCAAGTGCAGCATGTGTGTATTTATATTTATCACTACCCGAGCCTAAATCTTGCACTTCTAAATAATTAATTTTAATATTTTTAGAACCATGATAAATGTGGCAACCTGTATTCCTTAATCCCCACAGGTTTTTAGAAATATCCGATTTTAATATAACTGAATCAATTGAAATATCTAAAGCTTCTGTAATGCCTAATCGCGCATAAGCAATTAAGGTGCCTTTTAAATTAATATTTTTAGGTTTAGGCATTGAGTCGCTAATTTGAGTAATATGTATAAGGTTAAATTCAGAATTGTTAAACCTTAAATTCATGTTTTTGCGTGAATCCAAAGTCAAATCCATACCATAATAACCAGCAGGAAAAACAATTTCCATACCCGTATTTTCTGCAAGGTCTAAAACTGTAGTCATAAAGTTTTTACCCGAAGTTGGATGAGAGCTTTTTGCTGTTTTAGCTGTTACACCATATCTTCGCGCATCGCCAACAGGAAAAGAATCATTGAGAACATAATTACTTTCTATATTTTCTGTTTTATCCTCACTTTGTGCTTGAATTTCTGATTTTTTGGGGTTCTCTTTACACGAATTTAGAATCATTGTAAAAAGTATAGCTAGTAAAATAAATTTTGTATTAGTCATGATTGTCGTTGTATAATAAAAATGGAATTAGAAATGCAAATATAACAATTCCATGCTGCCTATCAAGATATGATTCTACGAGGCAAGCTAAACTAAAGAATGTTATAAAGTAGGCATAATATTTTTGATGGCGATTTATTTTTTTTAGCAGCAGTATTATTAAAATTACAAATATAGTACCACCTAAAATGCCTGTTTTTAAAAATTCAGAGATGTATTGGTTATGTGCATTATAGTTAGCATCTAACGCTGCCTTGAAATTAATACGCTGATATTGCGCATTTAAAGCTGCCTGAAAATCTCCTGTTCCCACGCCAAATGGTAATGAATCTAAAATTTCGTGTAAAGCTAAATAATCAATCAATAAGCGATGCTCAAATGTGTTTTTTGTAATGGTAAATGAATTTTTAGTAATTACCGTTTCTAAATTAAAATCTACCGTTTTCCTAAATACATCTAGTCGTTGATTTACAATGGGTAATTGTAAAGCGAGTACAAAAATTAAAACTCCAGTTACAATAGGAATTAGCGCTTTTGTTTTTTTTCTTTTATAAGTCTGCACAATTAACATTATCCAAAATAAAACCACAAATATTGCACTGGTTTTATTACCTAATAAAAAAATAATTCCAAGTGAAATGCTCAATAAAACTAAATGGAAAAAGGTTTTTTGTTTATCTATTAGGGCACTAATAGAGGCTATTACTGGTATGAATAATATAAAAATGAGATAAAATTGACTTATACCTAACTTGTTACTAATAGTAAAGTGAACAAATGTACTTATGTTTCTTTTATCCCAAATTAAATGCAAAAGGATAAAGTATATAAAAGGCAGGATTATAGTTATTTTGCATATTGAAATGATGAATTTAAACTCTTTTTTAGTGAATTTTTCAACACTTAAGATAGCTGGCAAAAACAAAAGCGGCAACATGACGGTTGCGCGTGTGATGGCAAAATCAGTATTTTCTGAATAAAAAATTCCTATTATCTGTGCTACAAACAAAAGCATGAAAAGCATATTTGTTTTTTCTGTCCAAATTGCTCTAAATTTTGTTTTAATGTTGGTTTTAGTATCTATCAAAAAATACAATAGAAACAAAAACACAGCTATATTAGAAATAGCATAAGAAATGCTAAACGACGTTAGTAGTAATATAACAAGCCATACACCTATAATTCTTCTTTTTGATATAAGCCTTTGAACCATATTTAATACACTTTTTTAACTAATATATTAGTAAGCGGATCATCTTTCAAAGGCATTTTTATAGCATGTTCTAAAAATTGAACATTATTAATAAAACTTGGTTTGGAGTATTGTCCAATTCCAAAATGAATACTGTAATCACCTTTGTGCATAGAGTTTTTAATGGATAAAGAATCTATGACACAATTATTACACTTATTTATCCACGCACCTGAAAATTCAGTTTCATCGCCAGGATTGCTGTCTTCTAAACCAAACATATTTTTGGGGCTCCCTAAACCAAAATTACGAATAGTAACTTTTTTTAAAAGGTGGTTGTTCCCTGTTAAATATAGCGCGGTTCTCCCCGCATTTTCAATCTCCAACTCATCTATAGATATGTATTCTGGATTATTATTCCAACCATGAACTTGCAAAGCTGCGGCTATGTGTGTGTAAAATTTCAGGGAATCACCACCCGTGTCTTGTATTAATAATTTTTCAAATTTTAAGTATCTCGCTCCAGAATAAATACTAACACCTCTATTTTTATTTTTATATAAGTTCTTTACGGTATCAGATGCGACAGTTACATTTTGAAAGTAAATATTATTGGAATTTCTAATAAAAATTTTATCTAGAACTTTTAAATTACCTTTAATAGCAATTGTGGAACTAGACTCATTAGCTTTATCAATAATTGATAACCCACCTCCCAAAATAGCATGATCAAAATAAATTGAAATATTAGATAAACCAACTAGACTTAAGTTAATTGGATAATATCCTTCCGGGAAGTATAATTCTGATCCACCACTTGAAAATTCTAAAATAGCTTTTAAATAAGAGCCTGCTATGATAGTATTTGGATAAACGCCATAGCGCCGGACGTCACCGATAGGAAACGAGTCATTAATTACTAATTTGCTATCATCTACATTACCAATAATCATTGGACTTAATAGAGTTTGTTTTTCATTTTTTCCACATGAGCTTAATAAGCTTACACATATTAAATAGAATAGCAGTTTTTTCATTGCGTTTTTTTTAAAACCAAATTATTTGGCCAAAATTTAAATAGAAACAAGGCTATAAAAAAAGCGAATAAATAATAACTTGAGGAGCCTAAAATAAAATTTATAAAAGCAGATGTTATAATTATCGTTGACAAATAACCATAAAATACAACATACTGTGTGTTTCTATTTTGAGCGTGTATATAGACTCGTTTTATGAATCGCCCCCAAAAAAAAAGAATAATAATACCAAATATTCCAAAATCTAGATAAAATGGGCCAAAAAAAGTAGAATAAACGGCTTTACGGTCTAATTTGGTTTGCATGTCTTTAGTCGACTTTAACGGCACGCCAAATGCTCTAAAAAATTTAAAAAACACACTAAATTCATACTGCCCATAAAAATATCCTGTAGTACTGTCTAAATGGTTCACCAAACGTACATACTCCACCATTCCATGAGCAAAGTAATGTTTAAGGCTATAATACCCTATCATTCTTGCTTTGTCTTCTTCAGATGATGTATAATATGTAGCCTTGAAGTCATCATTAAACTTAACCCATTGATAATCCTCCCGTTCCCATACTTTTAAAGTTGCATCACCATATCCAAACCGTTGAAGTCTACTATTTACAACATTAAACGAATAAGTTGTAAATAAAATAGTTAATAGAATAAAAGGGATAAAAAAACGCTTTTTAAAGAAAAATTCTGGAAGTTTAAATAACTGTTTTCCAAACCACAAAACTTTTCTAGATGCAATCATGGAATTTTTATTATAGCTTGCTATTAAAACGAATATTAGAGTCGTACCTAATAGCGCAATTATAGTTCTTCCTCCCATAAAAACGGTTTCTATAAAAGGGTATGAGCCAAATATGATTGATAGAAATATAAATGTTTTACTAAAAATCCGGAAATTATATAAAACCATTAACAAGCTTACAAAAGCAAACGGAAATAATATAGACCCTATTATACCCATAAAACCGCCCGTTAATTCTTTATTCATGTTCTCTAATCTTTGCTCAAAAACATTGTCTGCTGAAAATATTTCCGAATTAAAATAGCCTACATAAATTTTTAACAATACCCCCGCAAAACCTAATAAAAACATAAAATAGATAATCTGTTTTAATTTTTTAACAGGAGGAACACCTATTACTTTTACTGAACTTCTTTTTAAAGAAATGACACCAAAAATAAAAGCTAATAAAAAGGATACAAGAGTTAAAATGGGAAAAAACAAGCTACCTGTATAGATATATTCAGCTGGAATCTGAATATATATTAAGAACCATATTAATAATGATACTAATAAAAGTTTTATTGGGTTAATAACGCTCATGTACTATTTGGTGTAAACTTGTTCTACAAGATTAAAACCTTCAACTTTTTTAAGTTTAGATTGTATTGTGCCTAAATCGTTTTCAATGTAACGCAAACCTTGTCCCACATACATACCTGAAAGTTCCAGATTTTTTGAAATCACTGAACCAGCTCCAATATGTATGGCATTGGCTACATTAACACCCGGATTGAAAATACAACCAGAGCCAATATAAACATTATTCCCAATATGAATTTCACCATCTATTCTTAACCGGTCTTTTCCTTGGTCCGCATGATAATAGCCGTGCGTCCACATTTGCGAGCGAATACCAGCTAAAATACTAAAATCACCAAAAATTATGGATTGGGTTAAATCTAGATGATGACCTGTCGTAATTTTTGTTAATTCCCCTAAATTTAATTGACTTTCGCCATAAGTTATTCCAATTTTAGCCCGAGTCAAGTAATTCTTATTTCCCAATGCGGCCTGTTTTTTTAATAATAATGAAAACGGCCCCTTCAATATATTCAAATATCCAATTTTGGCATATTCACATAAAAGAAGTTTATCATTCAATAAAAGATTCAAATGACCAATTTTAGCGTGATTTCCAATTTCAATTTTATTACAATAAATAAAACTAAATCCGATTTTTACGCTACGACCAATTTTATGACCCAATAGTCTTAATAACAGAACTGCTAGAAAGCTAGGAAATACAAAGGCTATTATAGATGTAATTATTTTTTTCAAATTTCAGGATTAATAATAGATTCGATAGCACGCGTTAAATTTGCTATATTTTTTTCAGACATACAGTTTTCATCGCTAAAGGGATCGGAAATGATACCTTGATAACTAGTAGAATTGAGTATGTTTATAAAATCAATTTTTTCTTGATTTGAAATTTTGTTAAACGACTTATTCTTCACCAAATTTATCAAAGGCTCTAATTCGGTATCCACATTATTTATAAATATACAGTTATTGGCCGTATTATTTACCGTTTTAGTTAAGGTTACAATAGGTTTGTTACTCAATACACATTCTATAGCTACAGTTCCAGTAACTGTAATAACAAGGTCTATAAAAGGTAAAACATCATCCATTTTAACGTGATGTTGTAAGCCTATAATATTAGCAGAATCCTTAACATAATTTACAAGCGCTCTAGATAATTCATATTTAGATTTTGGATTAGGCTTCACCACTAAAACGGTATCATCAGACAAGGATTTACTGATGGCTTTTATAAGTTGTAATTGATCTCTATGTTTACGTCCCCAAACATCTATATTAGCTTCTGGTTGCATTTGTAATGGGTAGAGGATAACCGTTTTACTAGAGACATCTATTCCATTTTTAGCAAAAGCATCCCATAGTTTTATATTTCTATCTTTCTCTTTCTCCAATTTGAATTTCATAATGGGACTTGGTGTATTATATTTTTCACCCTTAACATACGATCGAATTTTTTTAATTTTATCGTTAATAATTTCACCTGTAGTTGTGCGCCGAGCTTTCATATAATCTGGAGCGGTTTTTCGATTAATTATTTGGTCAATAACATCTTCTGCTTCTTCATTTGAAAGGAATTCATTACTTCCCAAATAAGGCTCCAACGTATTATATTTATAAAATGAAAAACGCCCAACTGGATATCTGCAAGTGCATGGATTTAAATAAAGAATATTCCACTTTTTACAATTGTTTATGGTTAATAGTTCATGAAAAGCTGTGGCTTCTCCAAAAACCAAATCGGGTTTAAGTGCTTTTAAATACTGTTCAATTTTGTCATTATAATAATAGAAATAAGCCGTATTCTTTTTATTAAAATGATTAAATTGCCTATCACTTTTTATAACATTTTCAACCGCTTCATCTTTCTCCCAAATTTTTTTATTGCTCCTAGGATAGTCTATAATATGCGTTTTAAAATTCCCTGTAGGTAAAAATTCTTTGTTTTGAACAAGCCAGTGAATGTCGTGTCCATTTTTGCTTAATTGATTAGCAACAGCCGCCATTAAAAACGTTTTGTACCTATTTTCTATAAATAATAATTTCATTTTATAAACTTTCAATCATTTTAAGAGTCAATGGTTCTCCTCTTTTAGTAGCACTAATAAACTTCTTACCCAAAATTTCATTATAATATTTAGGGTGCAATCCGTAACCTGGACGAATTGAACGTATGTTTTCTTCTGAAATTCTGTCCCCTATTTTTACATCTTGTGTAATAAATAACGATCTAGAAAATTCTCTGCTTTTTTGCTTTTCAGGAGTCATTTCATAATTAATTGTTCCCATTAACTTTTCGGTTAATCGCACGGCATCTACCATTTGTTTAAATTCCGTTTCATCCAGAGAAAAATGGGCATCAGGTCCACCTATTTTTTTATTTAATATAAAATGTTTTTCAATTACGCTTGCTCCTAGAGCCACAGCTACCATAGGTGCTTCAATACCCATTGTATGATCTGACAATCCAGCTTTTACACCAAATTGTTTAGCGATGTCTGGAATGGTTAGCAAGTTGGCATCTTTTGGGTTTGCAGGATAAGCAGAGGTACATTTTAAAATAGTTATATCTGTATTCCCTTCAGCTTTGCAGGTGGATATGGCTAATTCTATATCTTCAATAGTTGCAATTCCTGTAGAAATTATAACTGGTTTTTGTTTGGAAGCAATGTATTTTATTAATGGAATATCTGTAATTTCAAATGAAGCGACTTTATAAATTGGATTATTTAAAGTTTCTAAAAAATCAACAGCTGTTCTATCAAAAGGTGATGAAAAACAGACTAGATTTTCTTGAGCTGCAACTTCAAATAGTTCTGCATGCCATTCCCAAGGTAATGAAGCCTCTTTATATAAATCGTATAAAAATTGACCATCCCAGTGAGTTCCTTGAGAGATTTTAAAATGATCTTGAGCACTATCCATGGTAATCGTATCTGCTGTATATGTTTGTAGCTTTATTGCGTCTGCACCTGTTCGCTTTGCTGCACGGATAGTTTCTTTTGCTATTTCAATATCTCCACCATGGTTTGCGGATAATTCTGCTATAATAAATGTTTTATTATTAATAAACATATCTTGATTCTTGATTTTTAATTGTATTAATTTCTAGATCTGTAAAATATTTAGGGTTTAAACAACAAACCGTAATTCTGTCTTCATTTTTATTATTCAGATAATAGAACCCTTTATGTAAACCATCAATCATCCAGTTTGCTCTTGTATACGCTTTTATTGATGCTATATTTGATACGTACATACCTCCTTGCAGTCTACGTACATCAAATTTTGTAAATGCTATTTCATTTGCTAATTTAATTGCATCAACAGATAGCCCTTTGCCTAAATAGTTTCTATCTCCTATTAATGCAACCAAATCAGCTGTTTTATGAACCTGGTGTATAGGGCCTATTTTAATTGTTCCTATTAATACATCGTTGTCTTTAAAAAATATTCCAAAAGTATAAACATTATTTATTTCACTGTCTTTAATTGACCTTAAAAGGTCTGCTTTGCCTATTTTCTTTTTTGAGCTTGTATAATATTTCATTAAGTCTTTGTCTTCAAACCAAGACATTACTCTATCATCAATATCAGATGTTATAATTTCTTTAAGGTATAATCTATTTTTCATAATGAATATATAAGTTGTTTAAAGTTTTCTATTTGATTTTTATTAAATAATTGACTTTGTGTTTTTAAAAGGGTTTCTATTTCTAATAAGTTAATTTTATTTTTTAAGTTGGTTTTTGTTAATTTAACTTTCTTAAAATCACCTATACCTGAAATAGCTCCTAATTCGTAAAGTGCTTTATATGCTTTTTTTTGATTCTCTTCTAGATATCCAGAAATTATAGGAATATTTATACAGCATAGCTCTAATAAAATTGTACTAGTTGGTGCAATAGCCAAATTACACTTATACATAACTTCTATTAAATCATTTTCATTAAGGTTATTATATAGAATAGCTCTATCGTCTTTAAAGTCTTTTATTGAGTGTTTGTATGCGGCTCCGATAATAATATGAATTTCTTTAATAAAATTCATCTTTCTTAACAAATTATACATCTTTAATGTGAAATTATCTTTATCCGCACCTCCAAAACATAAAAAAACACTATCAATGTTTTTAATTTCTCGTTTTAATTTTGTTTGGGCTAAAAAAACGGGACGTAATAAAGCATAATCTAACCCTAGTGCGAATTTAGTGTATTTTTCACTTTGATAATCAGATACCGATATTTTTGGAGAATGATTTATAACCACATCTGCATACATGTGCTCTTTTACCAAATCATCTATATAAATTAATTTGAAGCCTTCTCTCTTTATACCTCTTTGATAGGAACTTACAAACTGATAACCATCTGCTATTATTATATTTTCTAGAATTGTAAAATTATTGGATAACCATCTTGGTTCGTCTTGAGTCGAAACGTCTTCAGGAATATAAGATATTTTATATGCTTTAGGAATAATTGAAGTTGAAGAATCTTTTTTAGTAACAAAAATAATGTCATATTCATTTTTAAAAAATTCAGCTATGGCTAACATTCTATACATATGTCCAAGACCAATACTGGAATTTCCGTCAGCTCTACAAAGTATTTTTCTTTTAGACATTATTTATAGATTTTAGTATCTGCTATTGTTTTCTTGCTATGATTTTATAATAATTTTTTATTTATAAAAAAACTTGCCATTTCTAAATCTTCATAATCATCTATATCAATTGCACTTATCCAATTCATAGAGAAAAATTGGTAATTTTCACCGTAAAAGGTTTTACTTTCTAAAAGGCTTTTTGTTTTTGCTATCCAAATTGCTCCAGTTGGACAATACAAATCTTCTAAATCTTGAGATCTTTTTAGTCTCAAATCGTCATCGAATAGTGGTTTTGCAATATTATCTTTGCTGATAGTATGTGCCCACCACGGATTCATCCAACCAAATTTAAAAGCACTTATTTGAAATTCACTTTTTGATGAGTTGATAAAGTGATTTAAAGCTTCATCTATTTCTTTTGTTCCTCTTATAGGACAGTTGGCCATTAATTGAACAACTATATCAGGACTGTCCATACCCAAAGATGACATTTGGTTAAGTGTTGCTACAGTTGCCAAACTAATTGGCGCATAATCATCAGCGTTACTGTCTCGTAAAAAAGGGACTTCTGCGCCAAAATCTTTTGATATTAATGCTATGTTCTCATCATCCGTGCTTACAATAACCTTATTAATATATTTGGACTTTAATGCTGCCTCAATAGTCCAAGCAATCATTGGTTTTCCTCCTATTGAGATAATGTTTTTTTGAGGAATTCTTTTTGAACCTCCTCTTGCAGGAATAATTGCTGTGATATTTTGTTTTACCATATTGTCCAACCTCCATCTATAATTAAATTTTGTCCTGTCATATTAGATGAGCTTTCAGAAATTAAAAAATCAACAGGTGCAACTACATCAATCTCGTTTAGCATTTTATGTAGTGGAGTTAAGTTACTATATTTTTCAACAAATTCTTCATTAGTCCTACCTTTTATTCCTCCAAAACTTATGCAGTTTACTCTAATATCTGGACCTAACCTTACCGCTAATTCTTTAGTTAAATGAATTTGAGCTGCTTTAGAAACACCATAATTTATAGGGGAGGATTTATGAAAATCATCGTACAAACTAGGTGTTGGAGCAACAATACCATAAATAGATGAGACAAAAATAATATTTTTTAATTCATTGTTTTGCTGTTTAATAATGCTTAAATTTAGGTGATATGGAAAAATAACATCCAAATAAAATTCTCCAATAAAATTTTCCTTACTAACTGAATTATCTTCTTTTATTTTTAAAAAATCTAGACATCTTGCATTATGAATAATACTTTTTAAAACTAATTTATTATTAACAAGAAAATTAGAAATTATTTCAATAGCTTCTTTTTGGGTAAAATCTACCTCTATAACGCTTAAGTTTAATAAACTATCTTTATTTAATTTAGCTAAATTATTTTCTTGAAATCTTTGTTTGTTTCTCGTGGTTGTAACTACTTGAAAATTCTTTTTAAGAAAGTGTTTTACTAGTTGAAATCCAACTTTTCCACTTCCGCCTGTTATTAAAATTGATTTCATTTTTTAGCACGTTCTATTATTTCTATTATTTCTATTACTTCAACTTCATCAATAAACGTTTTATCTTGTTTATTAATAATATTCACAAATTTATCTAATGCGTTTTTAAAACAAGAGAAAGAATCTACAAATGTTTTTGTAACTGTTTGGGTTTTTCCATAATACTCAAAAGTTATTGATTTTTTGTGCTCTCCAGTTGTTTTTATATAAGCTGATGTATTTTCCCATTCTATTAAGCAATGATTAAACCCATGTTTTTTTATAGATTTTACATCTAACAATTTTCCTCTTAATGGAATTTGAGAAATAATTGATTCTATAATATGAATAGAATACGTATCCCATTTATTAGAAATTGATGCTTCCACATGCACTATTTCTCCTATTTCTTCTCTTTCTGAATCAGAAATTAGTAACTCTTTTGCAAACCGCAATGCAGAACAAGTAAATATTTGATGTGGTTGTTTTTGAAGTTTAAAAATTTGTTTTGCGTCATGTTTAGATAGGGCTAATGGTTTATCAATATAAACTGGTAAACCCGCTTCAATAAAAATTTTAGCCATTTCATAATGATTTTCTGCATCATCTCTAGCTAACAATATAGCATCAACTTGACCTATAAGATCTTCTGGTTTCTCAACAATATTTTTAATATTTGAAGCCTCTGCTATTTGTACTGACAATTTATAATCTTGTGTATAAATATGTGTTACTTCCCCTTTATCTGTTAAAAAATCTAATGGAAACTCTCTTTCATTTAAATATCCTGGTATTACAGGAAATGGGCATAACGCCATTGCTTCAGTATTAAAACCATTAAAAATGGCACTCCAAGAATAAGGGTGTCCATTTCCTTCGCTAATTCCTATTACACCAAACTTTATTTTCTCCATAAAAAAGGGCTTAATATTTCATTATTAACATTGATTTTTAATTCTTCTAATTCTTCTGCTTTTTCTATATCGCTAATGTTTTGTTTGAGCTGATTAGTATTTTCAACTCCAACTATAACTTTATCAATAAAGTCCTTGTTTAAGACATAATTAAGTAAGGCTCCTGCAAGAAATTTATTTTCATTTTGCAATTTATTTAATAGAGGTTTAATATCATTAAAAAAATCTCCTAAATGCGTAGGATTCATAAAAAATAATCCCTGTAAAAAAGTTGATCTTGTATGAATTTCACAACCTTTTTGTTTTAGCAAAATCATCGATTTTTCAAACCTTGTATCAAAATAATTATATGGCACCTGAATTATATCTGGTATAAAATCCTTTTTTATTAACAATTCTAATTCTTCAACAGTATTTAGGGAAAACCCAATTTTTTCTACTTTATTTTCATCTTTCAGCTTAATTAATTCCTTCCAATCTTTAGGGTTATTAATTAAGTACATTGGTCGATGTGCTAAATAACCGTACAATTTATAAATTTGGAGTTTTTTTAAACTTTCAATTAATTGAAAATAAACACTTCCATATTCTTCTGAAGGCATAAACTTTGAAACAACTTTGAATCTATTTAGTTCATAATTACCTATAACTTCTTCAGCATTACCATAAGCCATTGCAGTGTCTATTGTATTAATAGACAAATTGTACGCGGTATCTAAAATATATTTTACCTCTAATTTTGAAGTCATTCCTGATTGATTTGATATGCCATAATCAACTCCAAACTGAACAGTTCCTAATCCTATTTTAGTTGTTAAATCCACAACAATTATTTACTTTTTCAATTACAAATTCTTGTTCTTTATCCGTTAAACTTGGATACATAGGTAAGCTAATACATTTGGAATAGTAATTTTCAGAGTTATTTAAATTTGCATTATCATAGCCAATTTCCTTATAATAGGGCAAGGTATGAACTGGAATGTAATGTATTTGAGCAAAAATATGATGTGACTTTAAAAAGTCGTAAAGCCCTTTTCTATCGTCTACCTCAATTACAAATAAATGATGGGCATTTTGAGTTTTACTGGGTAGACTCTGAAATTTAATTTTATTTTTAAACGCTTGTTTGTATCTATCTGCTATCTCATTTCTACGTGCAACACCAGCTTTGTTTTTAGACAATTGGGTGATTCCCAAAGCAGATTGAATATCGGTTAATCTATAATTATATCCCAATTCTTGCATTTCATAAAACCAGCCACCATGATTTTCTGCCATGTTTTCTTTGGTAATGCCGTGCGTTCTTAAAGATGCTAATTTTTTGTATAGCTTTTCAGAATTAGTGGTTACCATTCCTCCTTCTCCACAAGCAATATGTTTTACGGGGTGAAATGAGAAAATACCAATATCAGCATAATTCCCGTTCCCACACATTTGTTTGTTGCCGTTGGAATCGGTAAAATAGCCTCCAGGTGCATGACAGGCATCTTCTATAATCCACAAATCATGTTCTTGGGCTAATGCTCTGAAAGCTTCCAAATTTACAGGTAAACCTGCAAAATCTACTGGAATAATACCTTTAAAAAAACCTTTTGGTTTGCTTTCAATTAATTTTTTAGTACTCTTTAAACACAGTAAATAGGTATCCGGATCAATATCTGCAAACCAAACTTCGCCATCGGCATACCGTACGCAATTTGCGGAAGCTGCAAACGTAATTGGTGTCGTTATAACACGTTCGCCTGCTTTTAACCCTAAAGCCAATACGGCCAAATGTAAACCGGAGGTGGCGTTATTTACAGCTACGGCATATTTGGAGCCTACGTAAGCAGCAAATTTATCTTCAAACTCCTTAACCTTCGGACCTTGTGTTAAATAATCGGCAGTTAGGGTTTCTACAACCGCATCTATATCATCTTGAGTAATTGATTGTCTTCCGTAAGGTATGGCGTCTTTCATGACTATTAAAAGTTTGGATCTACATGTTGCTTAATTAAGTTTCGCAAGGTTTGAACGGTTTCCCAATCGTCATTATCTCCAGAATTATAGCTAAAGCCGTAAGGCACTTTTTTAGCATTAAAATTGCTGATATAATCTTCTAAACTCCATTTATGAGTTGGAGGTAAAATAGTAAAATATTTACCTAAATCATAAGTATAAAACGAATCGGAAGCAGTTATCATTTCCTCATGAACTTTTTCACCTGGTCGGATTCCCACCACGGGTTTATCACAATCAGGACCAATAGCATTTGCCACATCTAAAATTTTATAAGATGGAATTTTAGGAACAAATAACTCACCTCCCCAAGCATGTTCTAATGCGTGCATAACCATATCTACACCGCCTTGTAATGAAATATTAAAGCGTGTCATATTCGGGTCTGTAATTGGAAGGACGTTTTCTTCTTTCTTTTTATTTATGAAAAATGGAATGACGGATCCGTTAGACCCCATAACATTTCCGTAACGTACTACAGAGAAACGAATAGGATTTTCACCTTTTATATTATTAGCCGCAATGAATAATTTATCTGATGTAAGCTTGGTAGCACCATATAAGTTAATTGGTGCACAAGCTTTATCGGTTGACAATGCAACAACGCGTTCCACTTTGGTTTTAAAGCAGGCATCCACCACGTTTTCTGCACCTCCAATATTGGTTTTAATACATTCGTCTGGATTATATTCCGCTATATGAACATGTTTCATAGCAGCTGCATGAATAACGTAATCAACACCTTGAAACGCCCTTACCAATCGTTCTTTATCTCTAACATCGCCAATAAAATAACGGATTTGTGGATAGGTATCAGACGGATATTCTTGAGCCATTTGAAATTGCTTTTGCTCATCTCGTGAAAAAATGATTAAACGTCTTAAATCTGGGTATTTAGAAAGGATATGCGTTGTTAAGGCTTTCCCTAAAGAACCTGTACCTCCTGTTATTAATATTGATTTTCCTTTTAAATCTAGCATGTTCTAATTTTAAATCTTATGTTATTCTTAAAGATGTTGATTTTTAAGTAATTATAAACCCGTAAAATCTCTTTTATGATATTTATCAGTTGGCAAATATAAATAAATCAAAGAGACTTTATAATTTTTATGTTATAAATAAAACAATGCAAATAGCCTAAAAAATCATTCCCGCAGCTACAGTGTCGTTAGTTAAATCATCAACTAAAATAATACTTCCTGTGGCTCTATTATCACGATAAGAATCCACCAATAATGGTTTAGTTGTTCTAATTTTAACTTTACAGATATCGTTCATGTTTAATTCTTTATTTTCAATATCGCGATTTAGTGTTTCAATGTCTATTTTATAAATGATTTCTTTTATCATAGCTTTTTGTACATTATTAGCATGATGTATACTGTATTTTGCACGAGGTTTTGCCGATTTATTATTTAACCAACATAGCATAACCTCAATATCTTGTACCGCTTCGGGTTTATTGTTTGAACGCACAATCATATCACCGCGACTTATGTCTATATCGTCTTCTAATGTCATTGAAACAGACATAGGAGCAAACGCTTCAGATATTTCTTCTTTAAATAAATTAATAGATTTTATCTTTGATGAAAAGCCTGAAGGCATAATGGTTACTTCATCACCGATTCGAAAAACACCACTGGCAATACGACCAGCATATCCGCGATAATCAATGAAATCGCCATATTGAGGCCTAATTATGGTCTGAACTGGGAAACGGGCATCTACTTTGTTAATATCACTACTAATATGTAAGGTTTCCAAGGTGTGCAGCAAAGGCGATCCTTGGTACCAAGGCATATTTTCAGATCTGTTTACAACATTGTCACCTAATAAAGCTGATATAGGAATAAAACGAACATCTTTCACCAACATTTTAGATGAAAAACTTTCAAATTGATTAATTATAGTACTATAAACTTCTTCGGAGAAATTAACTAAATCCATTTTATTTATGCATACGATAATGTGCGATATTTGAAGTAACGATGCTATAAAAGAATGGCGTTTTGTTTGCTCAACAACACCATGTCTAGAATCCACTAAAATTATTGCTGCATTGGCCGTTGAAGCACCTGTAACCATATTACGGGTGTATTGATGATGTCCTGGTGTATCTGCTATAATGAATTTACGTTTGGGAGTTGTAAAATATCTATAGGCAACATCTATGGTAATACCTTGATCTCGTTCATCTCTTAAACCGTCCGTTAACAATGCTAAATCAATCCCTTCACCCCCTTTTCTCTTACTCGTTTTTTCAATGGCTTCGAGTTGATCCTCAAATATTGATTTAGAATCGTATAATAAACGGCCTATTAAGGTGCTTTTCCCATCATCAACACTTCCTGCTGTTGTAAAACGTAATAATTGATTATTATCTAACATGGTAATTATTTGAGTTTTGTAAAAAATTTATATCTTCAAGAGATTTTTACATTAAAAATATCCTTGACGCTTTCTGTCTTCCATAGCCGTCTCAGATCGTTTATCATCGCTTCTATTGCCACGTTCTGTATGGCGAATACTGGCAACTTCTATAACAATCTTTTCTAATGTATCAGCATCAGATTCATCACCGCCTGTAATTGTTATATCTCCTAATGTTCTAAAGCGAATTTTTTTAGTGACCACTTGCTCATAATCTTCCAAAATTAAAAACTCTGAATTTGGTATCCATGTTCCACCTCTATTAACCACTTCACGTTCATGTGCAAAATAGAGAGACGGAATGGGAATATTTTCGAGTTTAATATAATTCCAAACGTCCATTTCGGTCCAATTGCTGATAGGAAACACTCTAAAATGTTCACCTTGAAAATGTTGGCCATTAAAAATATTCCATAATTCTGGACGTTGATTTTTTGGGTCCCACTGACCAAATTCATCTCTATGCGAAAAAATACGCTCTTTGGCGCGTGCCTTTTCTTCATCACGACGACCACCGCCAATGGCACAATCTATATTATGCGCTTCTATGGCATCTAAAAGTGTAGTGGTCTGTAAAGCATTTCGCGTGGCATTTTTACCTCTTTCTTCCGATACGCGTCCACCGTCAATAGAGTCTTGTACAGAACCTATAATTAATTTTACGCCTAAATCCTTAACAATATCATCTCGAAACTTAATCGTTTCTGGAAAATTATGCCCTGTGTCTACATGCATTAAAGAAAAAGGTATTTTAGCCGGATAAAAAGCTTTTTGAGCGAGATAAGTGACTAAAATTGAATCTTTTCCTCCGGAAAATAAAATTACAGGATTCTCAAATTGCGCATAAACTTCACGTAGTATATATATTGCTTCGCTCTCTAATTCCTTTAAATAATTTAAATAATATTTACTCATAATCCATTATAATTTAGGCATTATATAATCTATTATTCGCTCTACGGCCTCATCTACAGTTTCAAATTCGGTGAGAATTTCAATATCTGGATAATCTGGTGCTTCGTAAGGTGCTGATATACCAGTCATATTTTTAATTTCACCAGCCCGCGCTTTTTTATATAGACCTTTTACGTCACGATTCTCGCACTCCTCAATACTTGTATTAATATATACCTCAACAAAGTTAACATCTTTCACTATATTTTTAATCTTCAGTCGATCTTTTTTATACGGAGAAACAAAGGCTGCTAATGTAACTAATCCCGCATCTAGCATAAGGTTTGCAATTTCACCAATTCGTCGCATATTTTCATTTCTATCGGCGGGAGAAAAGGTTAAATCGCTATTAATACCTTTCCGAATGTTGTCGCCATCTAAACAATATGTTTTTATACCTTCTTGAAATAATTTGGTTTCTACAGCATTCGCTATGGTAGATTTACCAGAACCTGATAAACCCGTAAACCATATTAATAAAGGTTTATGACCATTTGATTTTTGACGGTCTTTTCTTGAGACTTGATACGCTTGTAAAAAAATATTATCGTCCATAATTAGTCATTTTGACGAGTGGATAACCCGTAATTTAATCTATACCAAATACGCTCATGCAAATAGTATAAAATCATTTTTGTCACAACTTCAGCTAAACCAATTTGTACAGCCGCTAAAGGATTACCAGAAATGATCCAGGCTAAAGTCATAGTATCTAAAGTACCTACTATACGCCAAGTTATAGTTTTAAACAAATGTCGTTTTCTACTTTCTAAAGTTACACCACCCTTTGTAACAGACATTTTATACCAAACACGCTCATGCAAATAGTACAAAATACTTTTTGTAGTTACTTCAGCAAAACTTAATTTAAATCCAATTAATGGGCTTCCTGTAATTAACCAAGATAAAACAAACGTATCCATAGTACCTATAGCACGCCAAGTTATGGTTTTAGCTATATGTCTTTTGTAAGATGAATCTGCCATTATTTACTAACTAAAAAAGAACTATTCAATAAATTCTCTTTATTGTATACTAATTTCTGTTCCATGTCTACTGATATTACGTTAATACCTACTGCCTCACAAATAGCCTGACCAGCAGCTGTATCCCATTCCATTGTTGGTGCAAAACGCGGATAAATATCAGCTTCACCTTCCGCAATTATGCAAAATTTTAAAGAACTCCCTTTAGAAACAATTTCGATATCCTTTCCTGCAAATTTTAATTTTTCAATAAAATCTAGCGTATCTGGATTCATATGCGAACGACTTCCCACTATTTTAACCAATTTATTATCAGTAATTTTAGGGTGAATTGCTTTTGCTACTTGCTGAACACGTTCGAGTGATACATCATGCGATGTCAAACTAGCTTTAAAGGATTTACTATTTTCTATATCTGAATAATAAAGTGTTTGAGTTACTGGCACATAAATAACCCCTAACACTGGTTTTCCTTGGGTAACTAATGCAATATTTACAGTGAATTCGCCATTGCGCTTTACAAACTCTTTAGTGCCATCAAGAGGGTCCACTATCCAACAAGTTTCCCAATGCTTTCTAATAGAAAAATCTGTTTGTTTATTTTCTTCTGAAATTATGGGGATTTTTGAAGGAACTAAATATGAATTAATAATGTTGTTTGCTTTCTTATCGGCTTCGGTTAATGGCGAATTATCATCTTTAAAGTCTACCGCAAAAGCAGTATCATAAACTTCCATTATTTCCTTTCCTGCGGCTAAAGATGCTTTTATAGCAATTTGTAAATTTTTATTCATAATATTTAGCAATTACCTGATGTAACCCGTTTTTCCAATCGGCTGTTGTTATCTTAAATGCAGTTTCAATTTTTGAGGATTCCAATACACTATTTTTTGGTCTTCTAGCGGGCGTTGGATAGTTTTTAGTCTGTATTGAATTTAACTTGATAGAAATTTGGCCTAATTTAAAAACAGCTTGAGCAAATTCAAACCAACTTATAGCGCCTTTGTTGCTAAAATGATATAAGCCGAATTTCTTATTGCCACTTATTATAATTTCCAAAACAACTTCTACCAAATCTTGGGCATAGGTTGGACTGCCAATTTGATCATTTACAACATGTAACTCCTCTTTTTCAGCGCCTAAACGCAACATGGTTTTTACAAAGTTATTTCCAAATTCAGAATACAACCATGAGGTTCTAATGATAAAGTAATTCTCTAAAATAGACTGAATATTTCTTTCGCCTTGTAGTTTGGATGCTCCATAAACATTTATAGGATTTGGAATGTCTGTTTCCGAATATGGTTCATTTTTTGAACCATCAAACACAAAGTCTGTAGAAATATGAATTAAAATAACTCCATATTTTTTGCAAGCTTCCGCTAAATTTCTAGCTCCAATAGCATTAATTAAAAAGGCTTCTTCTTTTTCGTCTTCAGCTCTATCAACCGCCGTATAAGCTGCACAATTTATGCAATAGTTAAAGTTATTAGATTTAAAGTATCTGTCTACTTGCTCTTGGTTTGAAATATCTAAAGTAGCTTTAGTTGTAAAGGTAAAATTAAGAGCCTTATAATTATTGCCCTGATGTAAGGCGAATACAGTCTTACCTAGCTGACCGTTAGAACCCGTAATTAAAACCTCTGTTTTCATTTAAAAAAGGCTTCAAATGTTGGCAGTAGTTTGTCTTTATCTGATAAAAGCAACTCCTTTTCTGGCAATTGCCAATCAATATTCAAGCTGGGATCGTTATAAATAATTCCAGCTTCAGACTCTTTATTGTAATAATTATCACATTTATAAGCAAAAATGGCTGTGTCACTCAGCACCACAAACCCATGAGCAAAACCTCGTGGTAGAAAAAATTGTTTTTTGTTATCTTCAGATAATTCTAAAGCTTGAAACTCACCAAATGTTGAGGAGTCTGGCCTAACATCTACGGCAATATCTAAAACACGACCTTTTATAACACGAACGAGTTTGGCTTGGGCAAATTTGCCTGTTTGAAAATGAAGGCCACGTAAAACGCCTTTGGTAGAAAAAGTCTCATTGTCTTGAATAAAATTGACATGTTGACCTGTTGCCTCAAAAAAATTATTCTGATTAAAGCTCTCAAAAAAATAGCCCCTTGAATCCTGAAAAACTTGGGGTTCAAGAATGAAGCAATCCTTTAATTTTGTTTCTGTAATTCCCATTATTTATTCAACATACCTAAAAGATTGATGCCATAACCACTTTTTAATAATGGTTCTGCTAATGCTCTAAATTGATTTTCTGTAATATAACCCATTTCAAAAGCAGCGGCTTCTATGGAGCCAATTTTTAATCCTTGACGTTGTTCTATAACCTCAACAAATTGTGCCGCTTGCATAAGCGAATCAAACGTGCCAGTGTCTAACCAAGCTGTTCCTCTATCCAAAATACTAACACTTAGTTTACCTTGTTTTAAATAGGCTTTATTAACGTCTGTTATTTCTAATTCACCACGATGACTTGGCTTGATGTTTTTTGCGACTTCAATAACGGAATTATCATAAAAATAAATACCTGGAACAGCATAATTAGATTTTGGCTTTTCAGGTTTTTCTTCAATAGACATAACTTGTCCTTCATCATTAAAATCTACAACACCATAGCGTTCTGGATCATTGACGCGGTATGCATATATAATACCACCATCAGGATTATTATTACTCTGAAGCAATTTAGCCAAACCAGAACCATAGAAAATATTATCACCCAGAATTAAAGCGACTTTATCTTTTTGAATAAAATCTTCAGCTATTAAAAACGCTTCAGCTAAACCATTAGGATGTTCTTGAACGGCATATTCAAAGGTGCAACCAAACTTCTTGCCATCGCCTAATAACTCTTGAAATAAGGGTAAATCTTTAGGTGTTGAAATAATAAGGATTTCGTGTATTCCAGCATACATTAAGGTTGATAACGGATAATAAATCATGGGCTTGTCATAGACAGGCATGAGCTGTTTACTAACCGATAACGTTAATGGATGTAACCGTGTGCCTGATCCTCCTGCTAGAATAATCCCTTTCATCTATTTTTTATATTTATCTAAATACCAATTAATTGTTTTCTTAATGCCTGACTCAAAATTTTCATCAGCCTTCCAGCCTAAATTAGATTCAATTTTGGATGCATCAATGGCATAACGGAAATCATGACCAGGTCTGTCAGAAACAAAGGTAATTTGTTCTTTATAGCTTGTGTGTTTCGGTTTTAATTCGTCTAACGCGTCACAAATAGTATGAGCTATTTCTAAATTGTTTCGTTCATTTTTACCACCAATATTATAGGTTTCTCCAGCTTTTCCGGTTTGATAAGCTAGATAAATTCCTTGGCAGTGATCCAAAACATACAACCAATCGCGAATATTTTTACCATCGCCATAAATTGGAATATTCTCTCCAGTAATGGCTTTTCTTATAATTGTTGGAATCAACTTTTCATCATGCTGTTTTGGTCCATAATTATTAGAGCAGTTTGTGGTAACTACATTCATTCCATAGGTATGAAAGTAACTACGCACGATAAAGTCTGATGACGCTTTTGAAGCGCTGTATGGACTATTTGGCGCATAAGGTGTGGTTTCTGTAAACAAGCCTGTTTTGCCTAATGTTCCGTAAACTTCATCGGTTGAAATGTGTAAAAACCTATTATTCTCACAACCTGATTTAAATTGATTAGGTCCATGCATCCAATGCTTTTTAGCTACATCTAGTAGATTAAAGGTACCAAAAACGTTTGTCTCTATAAAGGCATCCGGGTTTTTGATGGAATTATCTACGTGAGATTCCGCAGCAAAATGGATAACTCCATTAAATTGGTGATTTTCAAATAACTTTTCAATTAATTCTCTATCACAAATATCACCTTCAACAAAATGGTATCTACTATTTTTTGCTATTTCGGTTAAATTAGAAAGCTCACCTGCATAAGTGAGCTTGTCTAAATTTACAATGGAAATATCTTGAAAATTCTCAAGCAAATGAACAATAAAATTTGAGCCTATAAACCCAGCGCCACCGGTTATTAATAAGGTATTATGCTTCATAACTCTTGACATATAACACGGTTCTTCTTGTTATGTAAAATACACAAAGAATTAAAAATGCAATTAATGGAAATATTAAAGCGTATTTATCCGTCCAATGGCTGACATTTTTACCTACTTTCTGAAAGCTTGAAATAACATCGAAAACCACATCTTCGTCTACTTTCTTCTCATCTAAATCCCGTAATTGGTTTCTTAAACTTATTTCTTTCTCTAATAAGTCGTATTCACGTGTATTGGACTTGTCTTTACTTAATGAAAATCCTTCTCCTCCAATACTAAATTCTGATGCTTGGGATTGTGATTCATTTTCTAAAACGTTAATATATATCTTTTGTAAGGAATCTACTTGCGCTAGTTGAGAGATAATATTGTCTTTTTGAATACCAATTAAGGAGTCTCTTTTTTTCATTCTTTTTATAGAATACTCATTGGTAAACGATGCATTTAAACCATTTTCTAATTTTGTGAAAATATCATTCTTGCGAGAACTAACTGTGATTTGAAATATTTCGCCACTGTAAATGCTTCTATTTGCTATATAATCATCAAAACTAATTTCATTTGCACGAACACTATCTATAGATTTCACAAAGCGATCGTACTGTATAATTTTGTCATTTTCAGTTTCTGGACCAGGCTCAATTTCAAAACTTACCAGTTCATGCGCATCTTCTTTAGAGATTTCGAATAAGTCGGCTATCGTTTCATAATTGTTATTACTTAACAATGCATTATAATAACCTATGTTTGTAACAAGCTGGAATTTGGACTCAAAATATGGTCTAACTAGCATAGATGAACTATAAACTTTAGGTTTCATCCTTTCAAGTGTATACCCCAAAATACCAGCTAAAATCATTATAACCACTATGATTTTAATATTTACTATTACAACCTTTAAACTAAAAATTATAACAGAAAAAATAGCTTTGAAGATATTGGATATGAAGCTAATAAACTTATTAAAGACGTTTCCTATCACATTAAATAACTGCCCTAAATCAACCTCTTCTGAATCGTTTGATTTATTAGAATTTTGAGGATTCTCGTTCATATCTATCTACTGATTATTAAATATTTGTTGTAATATTTTTCTTGTTATTAAATAGGTTGGTTTTACTCCTGACGTCCCCAATCCACCTGATGCTAATGTACCTCCTGTTTCTAAAGGATTATCACTCGCATAATAGGCATAACGCACTTTAACATCTGGATTAATTGTTTTTCTTACCTTGGATGCCGATTGAATTGCTTTTTGGTAATGAGCACCTTCCATTTCAAGTCCTATAACATGCCACGTAGAATTATAGAAAAACCTTAAAATATCTTTGTTTTGTAATGATGTTCCTAATACCGTTATCATAGAGCCTTCAAAAACAGACAAACCATGACCATCCAAATCTGCCTTGGATAACTCATTTACAAATGGATAATTATCAGCTGTCCCTTCAAAAATATGTGCAGACGGTATCATAATATCGCCTTTTCCACCTTCCAAAATTCCTGCTTTACCCATAATGGATACGGATGCCACATTTAAATGAATACTTTTATTATCAATTTGGGCAGGTTTTAATAACTCGTCAATGGTTTCGTAGGCTTGTTCTCCAAAAGCATAATCCATAACAAATATAATAGGTTTTTCGGATTTCTTATCGGTTTTAGTAATTTCTAAATCAGTTTTCGATAAATCTATCTTTTCTGTATCAAAAATCTGTACATCTATATTGGTTCCAGACGTGTCTGGTATATAAATCATGCCCCCTTGTAAGGCTTGCTTGGTTACCTTTTCACGTAGAGATTCATTTTCTTTTTTACTGATTTCTTCGTAAACCTGAAAAATGGTTTTTTTACCTAGTAAACTTTTTAGCGCTGTTGGTGCATAAATTGTATTCATAACACTATGCATATTGGCACTAATGATATGAATTGGTCTTTCTAAAAGGTTATTTTTATGTAAAATATTTTTAATATTATCTGCCCATATTTCACCATGAATATGATGACCTAAACGCTCGCGTAAAACAGGGCTAAAAGTAATGGTGCGTTTATTATTATTAATAACTTCCTCAATAGCAAGTTTTCCTAACCAATAAACAATATGTAATAAACGCTCTGGTTGTTCTGGTGTTTGAAATTGCTCATAAACAAAGCGCAACTCATCAAACGTTCTTCCCAAAATATTTGCCGTATGTGTTATAGCAATCTCACGTTCGTTTTGGGTAAGTTTTTTTTTGGCTAAAACAGCTTTTTCTAACTTAATCCAATCGCGCGTAGTACCACCAGATTCATCAATTAAAACGCGCTTGCTTATTTTATGAGATTCCACAAACATAAAGGTTAAGTGGGTTAGAATATCATAAATCTCTGAACGACCTCTTGTAATTTCAATATTCATTTGTTCATCGTCAATGCGATAACAATTTCTGCGTCGTTTTGGAGGAATTATAGCTTTAAAATGGGAGTTACCGTAACCTTCATCACTAGTCAGGTTAATAAACATGCATTCTTCAATACCTTGAGGTAATCTATCTATAACATATAAAAGTCCTTCTAATTCTGCTTTTTCATCACCAATGGACCCATAAATTTCAGGACGTAAAAGTAATAAAGCCTCACGAAGCGTTTCACCTGAAACACCCATAGGCTTATAAAAACCACGATTAAATAAATGTCTCATGGTAATGTACATTCTTTCTATTGCATTTGAGCTTTCTTGAGCTCTCGTTCTAGCATGATGCTTTTTTTTGTTCATAAAAACTGTTTAATTATCAAATATACTATTATTTAATCAAATTCAAATTGTAGATTTTATCTGCAATTTTCCTATCGTTTGATAAACGTGGTAATTTATTCTGACCTCCTAATTTTCCTATAGATTTCATATAGTCCTGAAAACCATTTTTGGTAATCATAGTTATTTTTAACGGCTGTAAAACCCGACCTTTAATTAAATCGAAATAATAACTGTTTTGATTCTGTAAAGCCGCATCAATTTTAGCAGCTAATTGCGAAACATCTGCTACGTCATTTTCAAATTCTATAAACCATTCATGATAGGGCAATCCCGATTCTGGTGTAATTTGGGGAGCAACTGTAAATTCAGAAATTTGAAAATTGGTTCCTTCAATGGCTTCTTTTAAAGCTTGTTCTACTTCTTTTCCTATAACATGTTCGCCAAAAGCTGAAATAAAATGCTTAATCCTGCCAGAAACAATTACACGATACGGTTTTGTGGATGTAAACATAACGGTATCTCCAACATTGTATGCCCAAAGCCCTGCGTTTGTTGAAATGATCATCACGTAATTAACACCAATTTTTACATCTTTAAGGGTTAATCTAGTTGGATGTGCATCAAAAAATGCATCAGCTGGAATAAATTCGTAAAATATACCCGCATTTAAAAGCAATAACATGCCTTTTTCATCTTGCTTATCTTGATAGGCAAAAAATCCTTCGCTGGCTGGATATAATTCAATACTATCAACTTTCCGGCCGATTAAATTTTCAAATTTAGCACGATAGGGTTCATAGTTTACACCTCCAAAAATAAAAAGGTTGAAGTTTTTAAAAACATCACCCACTTTCTGACCTGTTTTTTGTTGAATTTTCTCAAAATACATTTGAACCCAAGATGGAATTCCAGAAATAACGGTCATGTTTTCTGGAAGCGTTTCTTTAACAATAGCTTCCACTTTGGTTTCCCAATCTTCAATACAATTGGTTTCCCAAGACGGCATGCGATTTTTCTGAAGATATTCTGGGACAAAATGAGCCACAATTCCGGATAAGCGTCCCAATTGAATCCCATTTTGCTCATGTAAAACAGGACTTCCTTGTAGAAATATCATTTTTCCTGCTACGAATTGTGAATTTCCCGTTTCATGAATGTAGGATAAAATAGCATTTCGCGCAGCCGTAACATGGGTTGGCATACTTTCCTTAGTCAACGGAATATATTTAGCACCCGATGTAGTACCTGATGTTTTGGCGAAATAAAGCGGTTTTCCTGTCCATAATACATCGGGTTCCCCGGCAACAACACGCTCTACGTAGGGTTTTAGTTCTTCGTAATCGCGAATTGGTACACGTTTTACAAAATCCGCATGATGGTTAATGCTAATAAAATCATGATCCGCTCCAAAGGCCGTGGAACTGGCTTGACTTATGAGTTCCTGAAACACCTGTTCTTGGGTTTCAATAGGGTTATCAATCCACTTTTTCTCCTTTCTAATAATATAACTTGCGAATGGTTTCGCCAATAAAGCTTTTAGTGAAAACATTATTTAAAATCTATAAAATTAGTCGGATTAATAGGGTATCCATCACTCCATAATTCAAAATGCAAATGTGGTCCAGTAGTAATTGAACCTGTATTACCAGTTGTGGCAATCACTTCGCCAGCTGTTACAACATCACCTTGTACTTTGGTAAGCAGGGTATTATGTTTATACACGGAAATTAAACTTTGACTATGTTCTAAAATGATAACGTAACCAGCTTCGGTTGTCCAATCGGCAAAAATTACTGTTCCGTCAGCGGTTGCTTTTACTGGTGTTCCTTTTTCTGCTACAATATCCACAGCAAAATGTTTTTCTTCCACATTATATTCTTGAGAAATAGTTCCAGAAACAGGTGGAAATAGTATAAAACTGGAATTGAGTTTTGCCGATTCAAATAAATTGTATTTATCTTCTTTTTTTACTTTTTCTCGTAAAATAGAATCCTCTTTGGTTGGCGATAAATCTATAGTTTTAGCTTCTTGTCGTGTAGCTTCAATAATTGAATCTTTGTTAAAATCTACCTTATCAACTTCGCCATACAAAACCTTTTTTATAGATGAAAAATACTGCTCATTTATTGCAATAACTTGTTGGAGTGAATCGGTTTTATAATTTAACTCTGTTGCACGTTTTTTAAGTGCCACAGATGAATAACCAGGAATATATTCGCGGAGTGGCGTAAACGCAATTAAAATGGTAGTGGCTACAATTAAAAAAATAGCCGATAATGACATGAGCACAAATACATTAAGTCGCGTTAGTTTTAAGGAAATACGCTCTTCAAAAGTGTCCTCGTTTAAAATAACCAATCGATACTTATTAAGTAGTTTCTTGGTAAACTTTCTAGATTTCTTCTTTTTATTAGCCATAGGTTCCACAAAATTACTTAAAAATATGGCACAATCGTATTTAGTTCATGCTAAAGTTGGTGTTAAAACGTTTATATTAAACTTTAATTATTAACTTTGTACTTTAAAATAACATACGATGATTTCATTAAGTATATTTTTAGCCCCAGGACCATGGCAAATAGTTTTAATTGTCGTGATTGTTTTACTACTTTTTGGTGGTAAAAAAATCCCTGAATTAATGCGTGGCTTAGGTAGCGGAATTAAAGAATTTAAGGACGCAAGTAAAGAAGAAGAAACTGATAAAAAAGAGTAATCTTTTTTAGTACATACGAAAAAACCCAACCTGTTATCGAGTTGGGTTTTTTTGTGTCTAATTATGTTTCTATTTTAATGAAATTTTATGGACTTAATAATGGCTTCCAACTCAAACATATAGTCCCGCTTACTAACCGATGGTGCAAAAGCAAAACCTTCTACCACCAGAAGTCGATTATTAGCCTCATCATCAATTATATAGTTAACAAATGGTCCAGACATAAAGGCATTTTTAACATCCCAAATACCTCTAGTTTCATAAGCTAATTTATCATTAATTGTAGTTTTGGCTAAAAAGGGTGTGTATTTATTTTCAGTGATCATAAACGAGCCATCCAAAGGTCCTGGAATATGCTTTTCCCCTATGGAATCTCGAATTTTTATTATTTGACCAACCACGCTATCATTGTCTGTAATGCTGCCATAAGGAAGCTCATAAAGCAAAATATTAGTGGTTCCGGTGGTAATATCTTTTCGAATCCAATAAAATTTTCCGTCTTCCGTTGCAATTCTGTATGCAGATGGAAAGTTAATGGATATGCCTAATTTTTCTTTAATGGTATTATTTTTATGAAGCGATAATTTAATGCGTCGTTGCTGTTCTTTAATTTCTTCATTTTTTAAAGCCATTACAATTTGATCCGCATTATCCGTTAACTGTTGCGAAATTTCCTCATCCGTTTTACCTGTTACAACCACCACACGTTGGGGTCTAGCAAATAAATTTTTTGCAATTTTAACCTTGGCAGAATCACTTTTTTCAATTTTTAAAACAATCCGACTTTGCTGTGCAAAACCTGTGAAAACAACTGGTGGTAATTGGCTCAATATAAATAGGGGTTCGTCTTGTGGTAAGCCGTGAACAGGAGCCGCCAAAATATTCCGAAGTGTCTCTCCTACCTGACCTTCCCACAATTCATTGTCTACAACAACCGACAGATTATTGATTTTCCCAGACGATTGGGATAAAAGACGTTTATTTGAAGATTTGTTGTCGTTACATGACGTCATTACTATTAATGACATAAAAACAAGTAATAATTTTTGCATGATAGTACCTAGTTTATACTGATTAGCCTTTGGAAAGTTTTAATGACATTCCTGGTTTTAAATTGTTACCACTAATATCGTTCCAATCTCGAATATTTTGAACAGAAACGCCTGGAAATTTTTGTGAAATACTCCAAAGCGAGTCACCACTCTTTACAATATAGGTTTTTGGCGTTGATTTTGAACTACTTGAGTTGTTAGAACTGCTTGCCTGTGGAACAGGATTTCTTGGGTATATAGTTAAACGCTGTCCAATACGTAAATTATTACTCCGCAAACCGTTCCATTGTTTTATTTGACTTACGCGAACACCATATTTCCTAGCTATTAAGCCTAAATAATCTCCAGATTTAACGCGATATCGTTCTTTACTTTGACTATCAAAAAATTGTGGTAATGGTTTTTCCCGTTCATCCAATTCAGCCTTCGCAGATTTGTAAATAGTATCCTCGTTAGTTACAAATGTTCCAACAGCTGTTAGTGGCAATCGTAATGAATAGTTTTCCTCTGGAATAAAGGGAATAATATCTAATTTGTAGGATGGGTTTAAAAATTGTAATTCTTCTATATTAACACCTGTCGCTTCTGAAACCTGATCTAAAGTAATCATTTGCTTTACATGAATTGTATCGGTTTCAAAATGATGAAATGCTGGTTTTTCAGCAACTAATCCGTGTTCTTCAGCATATTCAAAAATATACATGGTTGCCAAAAATGCAGGAAGATATCCCGCTGTTTCACGTGGTAAATTATGCCGAATATTCCAGTAATTTTCATAACCACCTGATCGTCTAATAGCTTTTAATACATTTCCTGGTCCCGAATTATACGCTGCTAATGCCAAATCCCAATCTCCGAACATAGAATACAAGGCAGCCAAATATTTAGCTGCTGCTTTGGTAGATTTTATTGGGTCGCTACGTTCATCTACATAACTACTCACATTTAAACCATATTCTTTTCCTGTGGCAAACATAAACTGCCATAAACCTGTTGCACCTACACGTGATCGTGCTCGTGGTTTTAAAGCGGATTCTACAATGGCTAAATACTTAATCTCCAAAGGCACATTTTGTGCATCCAACTCTTGCTCAAACATAGGGAAATAGAAGTGACTCAACCCCATGAGTCGCTCAAAATAACCACGCCTATTTTTTAAAAATCCTTTTATAACACTTTCTAAAGATGGATTGTACGCAATATTAAAAGGTGTTCTAGCATTTAAGCGATCTAAACGTGCCTTTAAAGTATCGGTTGGTAAATCTGGATAATAAACTTCCTTATAATCTAATTCTGAAATGGCTGTATAAAGGGTATCGTACAAAGCGTTGCTATATAATTCTTCCCGCCATTTTTCATCTAATTCTGCTGTAAATTCTAAATCTTTAAGCGCTTTTATATCAACAGAGTCGGTTTCTATTTCAATCTGCTTTTTGTAAAATTGTTGACCATCAATTATGGTGTCCACTTCATAAGATTCACCAGCAATTAATTGCTCTTCGGGAATATGCGTTTTTACAATTTTCTTGGGAATAGAATCTTGCGCATAGGTTATTCCCACAGCAATAAATATTGCAGAAAGACTTAAACGTATGTTATTTTTAGTAAAACAATTCACGTATTTAGGTTTTAAATATTTGGGGTAATAGTTTTTATATTAATCTAAAATGGCAGCAATTCCAGGAAGGGTTTTACCTTCAAGACTCTCTAACATAGCGCCTCCTCCTGTACTCACATAACTAACTTGATCTTCAAATCCAAACTGCTTAACAGCTGCAACCGAATCACCTCCACCTACTAACGAGAAAGCACCTTCTTTTGTTGCATCGGCAATAGCATAACCTAAAGCCATTGTTCCTTTTGCAAAGTTTGGCATTTCAAAAACACCAAGGGGACCATTCCATAAAATAGTTTTCGAATTTTTTACAACCGTAGCAAATTTTTCCTCGGTTACGGGACCTATATCTAATCCCATCCAGCCATCGGGAATATTATTGACTGCACATGTGTTCGTATGCGCATTATTATCAAAAGCATCTGCAATAATGGCATCCACTGGTAAATGAACTTCAACATTTTTATTTTTAGCCTTTTCTAAAATCGAATTAGCCAGGTCTAATTTATCATCTTCTACTAATGAATCTCCTATCTTACCGCCTTGTGCTTTAATAAAGGTAAAGGTCATACCACCACCAATAATTAAATGGTCAATTTTATCTAAAATATTATCAATAATGGTAATTTTACTCGATACTTTAGCACCACCTAAAATAGCACAGACCGGTTTTTCGCCCGTATTCATTACCTTATCAATACTTTTTATTTCTTGAGCTAATAAATAACCAAAACACTTGTTATCAGGGAAAAATTTAGCCACAATAGCGGTTGATGCATGCGCTCTATGCGCAGTACCAAAGGCATCATTAACATAAATATCACCTAATTTAGCCAATTGCTTTGCAAAATCCTCATTACCAGCAGTTTCTTCTGCATGAAAGCGTAAATTTTCTAACAAAATAATTTGTCCAGGCTTTAAATTTTTCACTGCAGTCTCTGCCTCTTCCCCAAAGCAATTAGGAACAAAAAGTACTTCAACACCTAAAATATCTTCAACTTTATCTGCAATATGCTTTAATGAAAATTTATCCTCAACACCTTTTGGCCTTCCTAAATGCGACATTAAAACACAACTTCCGCCATCTTCCAAAATCTTAATAATAGTTGGTTTTGCTGCAAGAATTCGTGTGGTATCACCAACATGAAGATTATCATCTAAAGGCACATTAAAATCTACACGAATTAAGGCTTTTTTGTTTTCAAAATTAAAATCGTCTAATGTTCTCATAATCCAATTGTGGTATAAATTAGTCCTGTTAAAATATGATTTAATATCATGGATTCACAAATATATATTTTTCAGGCAATAATGACTTAACTTTTAGGCTTACTTTAATAGTATTCTATCAAATTAAAAGCGGCTTTCTTTTAAGGTATGCTTCACAAAAAATGAAAAAAAATATGTAGGTTTGCCGTATGCTATTTAGTGATATTTTAGGTCAGGAATATATAAAAAGTCATTTAACACAAAGTGCTGATAACGGCCGAATTCCGCATGCGCAATTGTTTGTAGGACCCGAAGGTTCAGGTACTTTACCAATGGCTATTGCCTATGCGCAATACATACTTTGCCATAATACACAAGGTGAAAACACCACTGGAAATGAATCTTGCAATATAAAATTTAAGAATTTTGGCCATCCAGATTTACACTTTGCCTTTCCCGTAGCAGCGAATCAAAAAGTTAAAAAACATCCTGTTTCTAGTCATTTTTTAGAAGAATGGCGCGAATTATTAAACCAACAACCCTATGGCAACTTATTTGATTGGTATAAAAAATTAGGCGTTGAAAATAAACAAGGACGAATAGGTGTTGATGAAGCGCAAGAAATTGTAAAAGACTTAACCTTAAAGTCTTATGAAGGTGGTTTTAAGATAACCATTATTTGGATGGCCGAAAAAATGAACACCGAAGCGGCCAATAAATTGTTGAAATTAATTGAAGAGCCACCCAAAAAAACCATTTTTATTTTAATTGCTGAAGATGAGGACCAACTTATCAGTACCATCAGGTCCCGTTGCCAAGTTTTACATTTCCCACCATTACCAGAAGATGTTATTACCGAAGGCTTAATAAATAGCTATCAAATTGAAGCGTCTATTGCTGCAAAAATAGCACATCAAGCGCACGGAAATTACAATAAAGCGTGTGATTTGGTATATCATGACAGCGAAGATACCCAATTTGAAACTTGGTTTATTTTCTGGATCCGAAGTGCATTTAAAGCAAAAGGTAACAAAGCGGCCATTCACGATTTAATATCGTGGAGCGAAGATATTGCCAAAACGGGTCGTGAAACACAAAAGCAGTTTTTACAATTTTGTTTGAATTTTTTCCGTCAAGCCATGTTGCTAAATTATGGCGCGGCAGATTTGGTTTTTTTAGAGCCCAAAACAGACGGTTTTAAATTGGAAAATTTTGCCCCTTTTGTTCATGGTAATAATATTCTAGATATCTCAAATGAAATTCAAGATGCTATTTATCATATTGAACGCAATGGAAATGCTAAAATTATTTTAACGGATTTATCTATAAAACTAACCCGTTTATTGCATAAAAAAGCCAGTTAAATTAATAACTGGCTTTTTAATAGTGTAAGTTTCTAAATTTTATTCTGGTTTTTTATAATCTGCGTTTAAGGCGTCTAAAATTTCTTTAGTCAAATCGTTTTTTTCATCACCATACATAACACTTCCAGCTTCATTGCTGCCTAAAATATATGTATAACCGTTTTTCTTACCGTAATCTTTTACGTAATCACGTACTTTTTTAATTAGGGTGTCAATTGTTTGTTGGCTTTCCTCTTGAATTTTACTCTCCTCCAATTGGATACGCTGTTGCAACATTTGTTGTTTCTGCCCTAAAGCTTGATATTCCGCTTGCGCCTGATCCTGCTTCATGCTTTGAGCTTTTAATTGAAACGCTTGAGCTTCCTGCTGAAACGCTTGACCAATACTATCGGTTCTTTTTTCAAAGGCTTCAATTTTAGTTTTGAATTCAGCTTCAATGTCAATTTTTTCTTGGTAGTCATTTACCAAGTCCTTATTATTTACAAAACCAATTTTTTGAGTTTCCGTGTTACAAGACACTGCTGTTAAAAATAATAAGAATATTACGAATATGTTTTTCATGATATGATTTTTAATTTTTTTAAATCGGCACAAATGTAATAAAGTAAATAGTTTGTTTTTACAAAAGGTGCAACTTTTACATTATAAACATAAATTATAGCATATTGTTAACCCATAATCAAAATCGATTAAAAACGACTTATTTAAACTATGTTTTAAAATGAGTTGAGATTATTTGAAGCACTTGTTATATGTAACGCTCTAAAACACGCTTATTTCGTCTTAAATTAAGTTTTAAGCCTTTTTTACCACATAAATAAGTGAAGAATAGGCACCAGACCGTTTAGCTGCACGATTGGAACGCCATCCTATTCTAAATGCTTTTAGAAAATTCATGTTTCCTGTTTTATATTTTTCTGAAAGCAGACTCACATAATACGCATCAAAAATCATGGGTTTTGTTTCTACAATTTTCAAACCCTGTTTTTCTATTAATTGCTTCATACCTTTTTCCGAAAAATGCCAAAGATGTCTTGGCACATCATAGGCTGCCCAAAAATTCTGGTAATATTCAGCATCGTAACTATTATAATTAGGAACAGCAATAATTAGGGTTCCGGAATTTCTTAATAGGCTTTTATATGTAATAATCTGTTTTTCTAAATCTGGTAAATGTTCTAATACATGCCATAGGGTAATAACCTCAAAACTTTCATTTTTCAATTTAAAAAGTTCATGGGCATCATGAACGGCATTATTTGTTTTAGTGTTTGCAATGTTGCGTGCTTCTGCATTAGGTTCAATTCCAGAAATTGTCCAATTGTTTTGCTGTGCTGTTTGCAAAAAATCACCGGTTCCACAACCAATATCTAATAGTGTTTTTTCTGAAGTACTATAAGAATTAATTAATTTCAATTTACGTTTTAGCGCAATGGAACGAATAATGTGATAGGCTTTTTCAAAGAGGTTTCGTTTGGAATCTGTATGCGAAATATAATCATCACTATTATAATAAGCTGGTAAATTTTCTAATTTAGGTTGTGGCGTTGTCACCAAAATTTCAAATTCTGGATGCATTTCTAATTGAAATATTTCATTGGAAACAGAATAATCTATAACCTGAAAATCTACTTTTTTCGTACTCACCTCTTTTTCTTTTATTATGCTTAATATTTTCTTTTTTCAAGAAAACTATTTAAACGTTCCACGTGGAACATCAAAAAATTAACGCCCTAAATAAACTAATAATACGGAAATATCACTTGGCGAAACACCACTAATTCGAGATGCTTGAGAAATAGTAACTGGTTGTATTTTATTCAATTTACTGCGCGCCTCCATACTCATAGATTGCATGTTTGAATAATCAAAATTCTTTGGAATTTTAATGTTTTCTAACCGCGTTAACTTATCCGCATTGTTCTTTTCCTTGTTAATATATCCAGCATACTTAACTTGAATTTCAGCTTGCTCTATTTCTTCTGTATCTAAATTCTGTTCTACTATATACGCATCAACACTTGCCACTTTACGCATGTCATTTATGGTGATATTAGGCCTAGCAAATATTTTGAACATCTTATCGGATTGAGACATTGGAGCAGAATCATTCGCTTCTAAAATTGGATTTATCTCTTCGGGCTTAACACTCGTTTGTTTGAAAAAATCAACAAACGCTTCCGCCTTACTATGCTTTTCCTCCATACGTTTTAAGCGCTTTTCAGAAGCTAAACCTAAATCGAAAGACATAGGAGTTAATCGGATATCCGCATTATCTTGACGCAACAAGGTTCTATATTCTGCGCGAGACGTAAACATTCTATAAGGCTCTTCCGTTCCTTTAGTAATTAAATCGTCCACCAAAACACCTATATAAGCTTCACTTCTAGTCAAAATAAAAGGATCACGTTCTTGCACTTTTAAGCTGGCATTAATTCCTGCCATTAACCCTTGTGAAGCCGCTTCCTCATAACCCGTAGTTCCATTAATTTGACCCGCAAAATATAAACCTTCAACTAACTTGGTTTCTAATGTATGTTGTAATTGTGTTGGTGGAAAATAATCGTATTCAATAGCATATCCTGGACGGAAAAATTTCACATTTTCAAAACCAGCTACAGAACGCAATGCTCTAAATTGAACATCCTCTGGCAAGGATGTTGAGAAGCCATTTACATAATATTCTACGGTATCCCAACCTTCCGGCTCCACAAATAATTGATGTCTATCCTTATCGGCAAATCTATTAATTTTATCTTCAATAGAGGGGCAATATCGTGGTCCTAAACTTTGAATCCGACCGTTAAACATTGGCGATCTATCAAAGCCTTCACGCAGTAAATCATGCACTTCATTACTGGTATATGTTAAATGACACGAGCGTTGTTTAGTTAAGGGTTTTGTAATATCTAAATAGGAGAATTTTTCTGGAACCGCATCACCTGGTTGCTCCACCATTTTAGAAAAATCTAACGAACGTCCATCTACTCGAGGAGGTGTTCCCGTTTTCATTCTACCAGATTCAAAACCTAATTGAACAAGCTGTTCAGTAATTCCAGTTGCAGCTCTTTCACCTGCTCGTCCACCACCAAAATTTTTATCACCAATATGAATTAAACCATTTAAAAAAGTGCCATTTGTTAGCACAACACTTTTAGTTTTTATCTCAATTCCTAATGAGGTTTTTACTCCCACAACTTTATGGTTTTCTACTATTAATCCGGAAACCATTTCTTGATAGAAATCCAAATTTTTTGTTTGCTCCAATATATTCCGCCAGTCTTCAGCAAAACGCATCCGATCACTTTGAACCCTGGGACTCCACATGGCAGGCCCTTTGGATTTGTTAAGCATTTTAAACTGAATAGCTGATGTATCACTAACAATACCACTATAACCACCAAGCGCATCAATTTCACGAACAATTTGCCCTTTAGCAATTCCACCCATAGCAGGGTTACACGACATTTGCGCAATATTTTGCAAATTCATGGTTATTAGAAGCGTTTTACTTCCCATATTGGCAGCAGCAGCAGCGGCCTCGCTACCTGCGTGCCCACCTCCTACTACAATTACATCGTAAACTTCGTTAAACATGTCTACTTGATTTATAAGATTGAATTGTTCCACGTGGAACAATAGATTTATATATTTACTTTAACCTGAAGCTCCAAAGGAATTCCCAAATAAAAAGTCTGCAAATATACGATATATTATGAGATATCTTTTAGTAGTTTCAGATAGTGGTTCTCCATACTTCTCATAGCTTCAGACTCGGCTTCCGATTTATCTTTATAACCACAATAATGTAATACACCATGAACCATAACTCGATGCAACTCATCACTAAAAGTAGCCTTGAAATCTTGCGCATTATCAGCTACACGTTCGGTGGAAATATAAATATCGCCCTGTATGACATTTCCTACAGTATAATCAAAACTAATCACATCGGTTAAGGTGTCGTGATTAAGATATTCTACATTCAAATTATGTAAATAATCATCATCACAAAAAATATAGTTGATTTCACCCAATTCAAATTTTTCAGAAACTATAACACCTTCAATCCAAGTTTGCAATATTTGGATATTATCTATTTTAAAATTGTTTTCGTAATTAAAACTAATCATTGGCTTTTTTAAAATACTCTTGAACTTTCTTTTTATAAACTGGTTGCAAAGGTAAACTTTGACGATTTAAAATCTCAATGGTATTGAAATATTGTTTAGCTGTAGGAATTTGAGTATTCGTGTTGTTTTGAAATTCCTCACGATTGGTATTCGCCTTCCGCTTTGTATCTTCACCTTGCTCCATGGTTGCATTTTCCATTTTCAGTAATTGATGCTGCAAATTCATCATTTTTTGAAGTGTTTGATTAGTGAATCCTTTAATCAACAAATCCATTTCAACGTCTTCCATCTGCTTTAAAATAGAATTACCGAGTCCATTTTTCCCCTCTTTAGCTAGTTTATCCTGTAAGGCTTGACGGATTTCTTGCTGCTGCTGATATATTCTAAACAATTCGCCTTTACTAATTTCGCTCCCTTCACCTTCACCCATTTGGTTTCCTTCTTGGCTCCCATTTTGTCCTTCGCTTCCCGGCTTTCCGTCTTGACCATTTTTACCATCTTCACCCGGTTTATCACCTTCCTTTTTACCTTTTTCTCCCTTCTCGCCTTCGCCCTCATCTTTAGGTTTTCCTTCTTGGCCTTTCATGCCATCTTGCATTTCCTTATTCAGCTCCTCTTGACTTTTTATAATATCCGGCAATCCTTGCTCTGGTTTACCTCCACTACCAGCACCAGATGATTGCATTTGCATCTGCATCTGATTCATAATATCACTCAAAAAATTAGCTAAATTATTGGCAGCCGTAATGGTGTATTGTTGATTAGCTATACCTTGAAATAATCTATTTTCCGAAAACTGCTCTAGCGATTTATCAATATTAAAAAACACGTCTGAAATTTCCTTATTTACCGATTCTGATAATTTAGGTTGCCGCAAGGATAAAGCAAAAAGACTGTCGTCAACATGTGAAAAATGTTCTTTTAAATCATTTTGTTTCCGCAAATAGGTAGCATATTTATTATGGTTAATTTCAATACCTTTAAACTGTTCCATTAAATTTTCTTGATCAAATGAAAATAAGATAAGATTATCTAAAATCTGACGTAACATATCCACATCTTCCTGCATCTGCTCGCCTCCTCCAGATTGCATGGCCATTTTCATTTTCTCACCCATTTGTTTCATTTTTTGGGCAGCTTGCTTTTGTTTCTTTTGGGCATTTTGCTGATTTTTTTCAGCGTCTTTATCATGATTTTGTTCTTCGTTTTCTTCTTTTTCACCTAACTCATCCGAAGCTTCTTGTTGATCTTTTTTAATAGATTCTTCCTGCTTCTCATCACTTGGAACATCCATAGGTTGTTTCAAATCCTGATTATCTTTTTGCAATTCTTCTAAAGCCTTCTGAAAATCTTCAAACTTTTCGTTCAAATTATCTTGCGACTCTTTGGTGTTTTTCTCTTTTGTCTCTTCAGCTAATTTCTCCTGTTCCTCTGCTAATTTTTCGAGATCTTGTTGTAGCTTTTCTAATTTTTTAGCCACATAATAACGCTTTGTCAATTCCAATAATTGCTCTAAACTCCGCTTCTGATTTTTATTTTGTTTGGCTAGTTCCTCAAGTTTTTCACTTAATTCTTCCTTATTGATTTTCTCTTGCATTTTCTCCAACTCTTCCAAAAGTTTCTCATCCTTTTTTAGCTGCTCTTCGTTTTCTTTTAAGCGTTCTTTTAAATCCTCTTTAAAGATATCTTCTTCCTGATTTTCTTTTTGAAATTCCTCTAAATTTTCTTCTAATTTTTTATTGAAATTTTTCATCATGTCTTCCTGTTGCTTCTGACGCTTCAAAAAGTTTTCAAATTTCTTTTTATCATTAAAATTCAATTCGGATTTTTCTTTTTGTGTTTTAGAAAATTCTTCAAGCTCTTTTTCGCGCTCACTCATTTTCTCCAAAGATTTATTTAAATCCTTAATGGTTTCATTTTGTTGTTGCAATTGTTTGTCCTCGGTTTCCGCTTGTGTTAATTTTCTATAACTATAGGTCTTACTTTTAGTGCTTTTAAAATTGTTAATTACATCATTATCAAATACTTGAAAATACAAATCATAACTCACACCTTCAGTAAGCTCCAAATTATTAGGAAAAGCGGTTATAAATTCCCCAATATTCCCATTGGAAATTGGAATAGCTTCTGTTTTACGCTGCTTTTCATCAGCTGACGGATAGTAAACCAATTGCAACTTGCGTAAGCCATAATCATCCGTTGCTTGCCCATAGAAATACATGCTTTGTTGATTTATGCTGTCAATTTCCATTTTCACACGAAGTTCAGGATAATCATCTTTTATAACGTCAATAGAAAAAGCCAAACGTTCATAATCTTTTAAAGAATTATTACTAGTAGATATGGTATAATCCAACGCACTATACACTGTTTTAGTTAGGTTAAAATCACCTTTATTTTTCGTAGCAAACTGTACGGTATCTTCTGCATATAGTTGCACTATTTCAGTAGATTTTGTTTGTAAGTTCCAGGTTACTTTGGTGCCTTGAGGAATAACGGCGTTTCCGGTTCCTGTTAACACCTCGTCCGCTTTATTAATGTAAGATGGATAATCTAAAACCATCTCGAATCCCAAAATTGATGGAACTTCAGAAACTTTTAGCACATAGGGCTTTGAGGTTACCGAATTGGCATTAAGTTGGAATTCTACATCATTTTTTAAGCGACTAAACACAAACTCAAAATCGCCAGCACCTTTTTGTTGCAGAAAATAGGTTTCATTATTATAGGTAATTTTAGCGTTTTCAGGAATCACATTTCCTACGGTTTTCACGTGTAACGTAAAGTCTTTGTTTTCTGTTGTCGTTAAATTTTCATTCACTACAAAAAACTGAAAAGGTGCAGGTGGTTCATAAGCGGTGTTATGGTTAACAACGCGATTATAACTCTCGCTAAACCAACTTATTTGTCCTGATAAAACCGATAATAAAATAATAACAACAGGAATAGCAGCATATTTAGCATAGCGTAAATTCTGCTTGAAATTAATAGCCAATTTAAACGGAATAGGTTGTAATTCTTCAGATTTTTGATTGATACTTGCCAGTAATAATTCAGATTCAACACCTTGCTCTTTCAACTGTAAAACATTCAGCAATTTATCATTAACTTCAGGAAAATGTGTACCGATAATTTTGGAAGCTTGCACGTAATCTATTCCTTTTTTTAGTTTGAATAGTTGCGCTAAAGGCATGGCTATAAATTTGATAAATAAGCCGATTTCAACGGCAACAAAAACCCAAAATAAAATAGTTCTAGACGTGGTATTTAGCCAAAATACATATTCAACAAATAGTGTAAATAGAAAATATAGAAATCCAATAGCAAAAAATAATATGCTACCCTTTATAAGCTCGTTTGTGTAATAACGCCTTACAAAAGCTTCTAATTTCTGAAGAATGATATTAAAATGAGACACGTTTTTTATTGATTTTCTTTTCAACCTACTAAACTACAATTTTTTTTGGTCGATAATAATCTATAATTGATAACATTATGTTAACAAAAGCGTCTTGAAAACAGGGTTTTACACCAATTTGCACCAAATTAGATAAAAACATCCGGTTTTTATAAGTCGCGTTTTAGAAATTATCCGCTTCCCTATCGCTTTATGCTATTTTCTTTGCGGTTTGTTAATTGCTATTCTATCTTTGCGTTATTAAAACAAAAAACATGTCAAAACCCGTACGCGTGCGCTTTGCACCAAGTCCAACAGGACCTTTACATATAGGTGGTGTTCGCACAGCCCTTTTCAACTATTTATTTGCTAAAAAATACAACGGAACCTTTATACTTCGTATTGAAGATACGGATCAAAATCGTTTTGTTGAAGGTGCTGAAAATTATATTGAAGAATCTTTAAAATGGTGTGGTATTACGGTTGACGAAGGTGTAAATACTAACGAGAAATTTGGACCATATAGACAAAGTGAGCGTAAAGACATTTATAAAAAATATGCAGATCAGTTAATTGCCAATGGCAAAGCCTATTATGCATTTGACACAGCTGACGATTTAGATGCACATAGAAAAAATCACGAAGCCGAAGGAAAAACCTTTATTTACAATTGGCATAATCGTGAAAAAGGCCGTTTGGTGAACTCGCTCGTGCTTTCTGCTGAAGAAACACAAGCAAAATTAGATGCTGGTGATGATTATGTGATTCGTTTTTTATCACCTCAAGATGAAACGCTGCATTTAACAGATATAATCCGTGGCAATATGACCATAGATACCAATATTTTAGACGATAAAGTATTGTTTAAAAGTGATGGTTTACCAACCTATCATTTAGCCAATATTGTAGACGACCATTTAATGGAAATCACGCATGTTATTCGTGGCGAAGAATGGTTACCATCTTTAGCATTGCATTATCAATTATATGATGCTTTTGGTTGGGAAAAGCCTGAATTTGCGCATTTACCATTGATTTTAAAACCAACTGGAAAAGGAAAGTTAAGCAAGCGTGATGGCGATAAACTAGGGTTTCCAGTATTTCCATTAGCTTATAAAGATCATCAAACGGGTGATATATCTCGTGGTTACCGAGAAGATGGTTATTTTCCAGAAGCAGTTGTGAATTTCCTAGCCTTTTTAGGTTGGAATCCAGGAACAGAACAGGAAATTTTTAGCATGGACGAGCTGATTGCTGCCTTCGATTTAAACCGTGTGAATAAAGCAGGAGCCCGTTTTGATCCAGACAAAACCAAATGGTTTAACCACCATTATATGCAAGAGCAATATAATGACGACTTAGCTGTTACGTTCAAGCAAATTCAACCAGAATTAGCCGAAATTGATGTGAATTATGTAGAACTGGTTGTAGCCCTTATTAAAGAACGCGCAACCTTTGTTACTGATTTTTGGGCATTAAGTCACTTTTTCTTCCAAACCCCAACCGATTTAGACGAAAAAGCGGTTAAAAAAGCTTGGAAAGACGATTCTCCCGAACTGATGACGCAAGTCGTTTCAGTTATTGAATCTGTGGAGGATTTCACTGTTGAAAACCTTCAAACTGAATTAAAAGGTTGGATTACCAAAAACGACATAGGTTTTGGTAAAGTCATGATGCCATTACGTTTAGCATTAGTAGGTGCCTTACAAGGACCAGACGTGTTTGATATTATGTATTTAATTGGTAAAGATGAAACCAAACGACGTATTGAGAATTTGGTGAATACGTTGTCTTAATAATTATAAAATGTCACTTCAAAATGATAAGGATTTCTACATTAGATTTCCTTTCATTCTGAAATGACTTTTTTTTATTAAACTTCTTCTAAAACGAAATCATAGCCGTAAACGCCAACATAGATTGGTTTCCTTTAAATTTATTTGGATTTCCTGTTTGGTCTAAATTGTTATCATTTAATTTATCCAAGGTGTTTAGAAATCCGTAAATATATTGGGCTTTGAGTCTGAAATGGCTAAATCCAGCGGATACTCCAATAGCGCCATCCACATTAAAACGGCTGATTTTTTTGATGTCTTTTGCCAAAAGGTTATTGTAATTCGCTATCAAATAATTTTCTTGATTTTGATCATCAAGTTCCAATTCACCATTAAATTGCAACATAGGACCCACATCAATAGTTAAAAAGCTTCCGATTAATTTTACATGCATTAATAAAGCTATTTGAGCGGTAAAAACTTTATAATCAATAAATTCTTCATTGGAGAGTAAAACAGGCCTTGCAGCTATTCCTAAATGGTTTTCAGCGAGTTGAATGCTATAACTCACATTGTACCATTTATGAGGTAAATCGACCGTTGCAGATGCACCAGCCATCCAACCGTTACCCTGTTTAGTTGAAAAATTATCAGTTAAAATATCATATTGGGTAATACCACCGGAAATTCCGATACCATTAACAATTTTGTAGTTTTTAGGCTGCGCAAAACCTATTGTAACAAAACTAATACAAATGGCGACTAATAGAATACCTGACTTTTTGTTTATCATGATGTACGTGTCTGTTTGTAACAAACCTATGAAAAAAATAGGATAAATATTTCTTTTTCTTGATAACCACGTCATTCCGAATAGATTTATTTTCAAATAACAGCTTACCACCAAAATATACATTAAATTAGTAAAACCATTTTAACCTTTAAAAATTACAATATGTTAATATTTGTTCCCTTTATTTTATTTGGACTTTTTGTTTTATTCTCCTCCTTTTTTATGGTGAAGCAACAATCGGCTGCCATAATTGAGCGTTTTGGAAAATTTCACAGTATTCGCCAATCTGGTTTACACATGAAAATTCCTTTGGTAGATAAGGTTGCAGGTCGATTAAGTTTAAAAATTCAACAATTAGATGTTATTATTGAAACCAAAACTTTGGATGATGTCTTTGTAAAACTGAAAGTGTCTGTACAGTATAAAGTAGTAACCGAAAAAGTATATGATGCTTTTTACAAGTTAGATTATCCGCATGAACAAATTACAAGTTATGTGTTTGATGTAGTACGTGCCGAAGTTCCAAAAATGAAATTAGATGATGTTTTTGTTAAAAAAGATGATATTGCTTTAGCTGTAAAAGCAGAATTAAATGATGCTATGATGGATTATGGTTTTGATATTATTAGAACTTTAGTAACGGATATTGATCCAGATCCACAAGTAAAAATAGCTATGAACCGTATTAATGCAGCCGATAGGGAAAAAACAGCTGCCCAATATGAAGGTGATGCTCAACGTATTTTAATTGTTGAAAAAGCCAAAGCAGAAGCTGAAAGTAAACGATTACAAGGTCAAGGTATTGCAGATCAACGCCGTGAAATAGCACGCGGTTTGGAGGAGTCTGTTGATGTGTTAAATCGTGTAGGTATTAATAGTCAAGAAGCATCAGCATTGATAGTTGTAACCCAACATTATGATACCTTGCAAGCCATAGGTAGTGAAACGAACAGTAATTTAATTTTACTTCCAAATTCACCACAAGCAGGTAGCCAAATGCTAAATGATATGGTAGCGAGTTTTACGGCTAGTAACCAAATTGGCGAAGCCATGAAAAACAATAAAAAAAATAAGGAATAAGGTCTTCAAAAATTAATTAAATTCCTTAATTAAGAGGAACATATTGCCATTAAAACTTCAGATTGAAAACTTCAGAATTACAAAATTCAATCGGCCTTATGTTCCTCTTTATATTTCTTGATAATATCCTTCAAACTTTCCAAATAGTTTTCTAAATCCTTAACATCAATATCTGGGTTTTGTTGATCTGGAATGGTCATAGGCATTTCATCTAAATGCTCATAAACTTCTGGGTAGTTGGTTTCAATATTCCGCGTTACAGTCGCAATTTCCGTCAGTAAATCTTTTGCTTTTTTCATAATTCTTATATTTGATTAGATTGGATATAAGGTATTATAATATACATAAATAACAAAAGAAATTCTGTTAGCTATTTGTTAATTTGACTTAAAGGGATGACGTTCTTCCCATATTTTAGACGGATTCATCAGCCTGAAAATATATTTAAGTATCCCATTCATAAACCAATTAGTATGTTTTAAATACATAACCATATCTTTCGGTTTTGCACCAATAGAACTTTTTATTTCCATAGCAGTTCTAGCATAAACAATCGTTTTAAATTGATTATTAATACCAAATTGCGCCATATCATACAACATATTTAAATATAACTGATGCTTATATTGATACTCGGAATCATAGCCTAAAAAGTAGGTTTCCAAGTATTTATTATTTAGAATGAGCGTGTAAAATCCAACCAATTCATTTTTATTAAAATATCCAAACACTTTAAAGTTTGCACCTAATTGTTTTTTGAAGGCATAAAAATGATTTTCTGGTAAAATAAAGCTATTTATTTTAGCGTTGCTAGCAACGTTTTTATACAATTTGTAGAGTGTTTCTGATTGGTTAAAAACCGCCGTTACATCCAATTCCTTGGTGATAATAGATTCAGATTTTTTCCTAGCTGATTTATAACGGTCTCGATATTTTTTGTTTAATTCAGAAATATAATCCTCAAAATGCACCCAATGTTCAGGAAGGTTCAAAACCATATTTGGTTGTACAACTATGTGATGGAAACCTGATGTATTTAGTGCGTTTTTAGTTTGCAGAATGGTATCTGTTAGGAAATAATCTTTTAATAAAACAGCTCTAATATTTTTATTAAAAACAGTCTTAATTTTACGTTTTAGCACATCAACAGCTTTTAATAATGTAGACATAAATTCCTCATTTGTTATGGCATTGGACTTAAAATAGATGCCATGCTGTCCTGTATGTGTTAAATTCCCGACTACCAATATATTTCCTTTTAAAACCTTTGAAACCTGATTTTTAAAACGCTCATGAAAACACGAATCATCATGATTTCGGAACATGTCATTAAGGTATAATTTAACGCGTTGCATTACGGCAATTCCTACTAATTCCTGTTCTAGATAAAATCCAAAATAATAAAGCGTAATATTTTTTGGAGCAGCTTCTTCCAAAGCTTTTAAATATGTTGTTTGCAGAAAAATATCATGTACAACCAAGGCATCCCAAGCTCGTGGTAAATCAATTGCAGATGTAAATAGTTTTGTTTCTATCAAAGTATCATGAAAAAAGACTGATTTGGTCAATCAGTCTTTAAAGTTATATAATCATTACAAATTAATTCCAGGCACAAACAATACCTCCCATTATGGTTAAACTGATTATCCAATACCCACTATTAATGAAAATGTATTTCCAACTTTTACGTTCAAATAAGGCCGTTATAGCCAAAATAGGAAATACGAATAACACGCCAGCCATACAACCGTGTAAGGCACCATGTTTAAAAGTTCTAAATGCTAAACCATAATCGTTCATAAAAGCTGTGTATGATGGTAAAGCTTCCGAAACGTTGCCGCCAATCATGCCTAAAGCTCCTGTTTGATGAATGGTTAAGAATTGTAAAATAAAAGCAATTAAAATTGAAAATAGAAGGGTGAGAACAAAAATTACAAACATGTTTCCACCTTTTAAAGTTTCCGAAGTTAAACCAGATTCACGCATCCAAGCGTTTCCAAATGTTTTAGGGTTGTACCAAAAAAAACCCACAATTAACGGAACCAAAGCCGCCACCAAAATGGCCAAAAAATTAATATCCATGGTTAGGTATTTAAAAATTAGTGTTTTAAAGATAAATGAAAATTATGATTTATATTTTTCACTTGATAAAAATTAAAAAAAAACCTTGAAACAATTCATGTTTCAAGGTTTTAAATATTACGTTGTTGTCGTGGTTATAACGCTTTTGCTTCAGCCACCAACAAGTCATTTTTGTCATCTAAAGCTTTAGCTATAAAATCATTAATTTCAGAATTTCGTTCTAATCCATTATTCAGTAATACACCTAAGGTTATCATGGTAATAATTCGCGTTCCTACCTTTTTTGCAGACGTTCCAAACAAGGGTTCAACATCACTATAGCTTACATTTTGCGCCAATTCCTGAATTTCAGATTTTGCTTTTACGCGTTCATCATCTTTCATTCTATCATACTTTTTCCCGTATGATTTTATCTGCTCAATAGCTGGTCTATTAGATTGTTGGTTTTGTTTTTTTGCTGGCTGATTTTCATTATTTTTAGGAGCTTGTTTTGCCCATGTATCTCGTAATCCAACCGTTTTATTGAATACTAATTTTTCAGAGGTACTATCATCATCCACATTAAAATAACCCAAACGTTGAAATTGGAACCGCTCTCCTACTTTCGCTTCTAACAAACTTGGTTCTACAAAAGCATCAATTATTTTTAAAGATTCTGGATTTATAAATTCCATAAAATCTTTATCGGCATGACTATCTGGAGCTTCATCTAAAAACAATCTATCATATTCCCGAACTTCTGCTTTAATGGCATGCTTTATAGACACCCAATGCAAGGTTCCTTTTACTTTTTTCTCGGTATCTTCAGAATAGGTAGCATGAATTTCTGTAACGTTTCCATAAGCATCTTTCACTACACCTTCTGCTTTGATGATGTAGGCATTTTTCAAGCGGACTTCACCGCCTAATTTCAATCGGAAAAATTTACTACTTGCTTCTTCTTTAAAATCGTCTTTTTCAATATACAACTCACGTGAAAAAGGTACTTTTCTAAAACCTGCCGAATCATCTTCCTGATTATTTTCAGCTTCCAACCACTCCTCTTGTCCTTCAGGATAATTGGTAATGACTAATTTAACTGGATCTAAAACAGCCATCACCCGCGGTGCCGTTTTATTTAAATCCTCACGAATGCAGAATTCTAAAAGTGATACATCAATAACGTTATCACGTTTGGCTACACCTACTTTATCAATAAACTGTCTGATGGAATCTGGTGTGTAACCACGACGACGCAACCCTGAAATGGTTGGCATTCGTGGATCGTCCCAACCGCTTACAACACCTTGCTCAACCAATTTAAGCAACTTACGTTTACTCATAATGGTATAACTTAAGTTCAAACGGGCAAATTCACGTTGTTTAGGAAGCATTGGTAAGGCTTCTGGCTGGTATTTATACACTTGCTCCTTGAACCAGTCGTAAAGCTCTCTATGCGGCTTAAATTCAAGGGAGCATAAAGAATGTGAAATTTGTTCCATATAATCACTTTCACCATGGGTCCAGTCGTACATAGGATAAATACACCAATCATTTCCTGTCCTGTGATGTGATTTTTTTAAAATACGGTACATCAACGGATCACGCATTAACATATTAGGATGTTGCATATCAATTTTTGCACGCAATACATGAGAACCTTCTGGAAATTCTCCAGCTTTCATGCGCTGAAATAAATCCAAATTTTCTTCAATACTCCGGTTTCGGTATGGACCATCAACACCAGGTTGCGTTGGCGTACCTTTCTGTTCAGCCATAGCTTCGCTGGATTGCGAATCTACATAAGCTTTTCCTTCTTTGATTAACGCTACTGCCCAATCATATAACTGCTGAAAATAATCAGATGAATACAATTCATTAGCCCATTGATAGCCTAACCATGCAATATCACGTTTTATAGCATCTACATATTCCTGCTCTTCTTTGGCGGGATTGGTATCATCAAAACGTAAGTTTACAGGTGCTTGGTATTTTTCACCCAAGCCAAAACTAATACCAATAGCTTTGGTGTGACCAATATGTAAATAACCATTCGGTTCTGGAGGAAAACGGAAGCGAAGTGCTTCTTTTTCCAATCCATTCCTTAAATCTTCTTCTATAATATGCTCAATAAAATTGAGTGATTTTGTTTCTTCAGACATACGCTGTTCTCTATTGGAAATATGAAGCACAAAATTAGTTAATTTTAGACTAATTGTAACATTTGAATGATTTTTCATACCTATAATTAAAACTTATACCATGCAACATAGAAATTACGAATGTCCAAAATGCCATAATCGGACTTACGATATGGATCAAATGCAGGCAACGGGCGGTTTGTTTACAAAACTTTTTAACATCCAGAATAAAAAATTTACCTCTGTAACATGTGAAAAATGTACATATACCGAATTTTATAAATCTAAAACTAGTAGCATTAGCAATATCTTTGACTTCTTTACAAATTAAATGACTTTACACTATTAATTTCTTTCAGAATTTCTCTTGCAGTCACGTTCTGAATAGTATTTTTGCAATATGGGAACAATTAAAGTTGAAAATATTCGGGTATTTGCCAATCATGGTTGCTTAAAAGAAGAAACCAAAATTGGTAGCGATTACCGTGTGGATTTAGAAATAAAAGCCAATTTACAAACATCAGCCAAAACAGATTTACTTCAAGATACGGTTGATTATGTGTTTCTAAATAAGGTGATTCGGGAAGAAATGGCACAACCTTCTTACTTATTAGAAACGGTGGCCAAACGTATTTTAAATCGTATTTTTAAAGAAGATATTATGGTTAGCAAAGCCACGGTTTGGGTCAGTAAAATTAACCCACCTATTGGAGGCGATGTGGAAATGGTAACTATAAAAATGAGTGACAAGCGAAAAAAGCAAAAGTAAGTAGCGAAAAAGTTATATTTTTTTTACATTTGCCATCCTATTATAAAATATGGGATATCTTTACACGAAAGTATATTAGGTGTCGTGGCCGAGTGGCTAGGCAGTGGTCTGCAACACCATCTACAGCGGTTCGAATCCGCTCGACACCTCAAAGAAACCTTCAACTTACGTTGGAGGTTTTTTAATTCTAATTTTTAAGAAAAATTGATTAAAGAAAATCCATCTACAACGGTTCTCCGGAAGTTTCGGGACGCTCGACAATTTTAAAATTTTTCGGATTTAGACCTATAACAGGTTTCAAAAACCTGTTAGGTCATTAAGTAAACAAGCTTATTAAATAGCGACGTATTACTTCGTTGTCACTTCACAGATGCAGCGAAAACCTGTGTAGGTATTTGGTAATATAATTTGAGTTTCAGATTTCCAATTCTCACCAAAATAGTGATCATCACCAGTAATTTCCGAAATATTATAGCTAACATAATTCTTTTTAGGATGTTTCTTTATTTTTAATTCTAATGGATTATCTGCTTCATAAGCTTTAAAACGCTTTGAAGCTTTAAAATATGCTTCAGCCTTTTCAAATTCTATAGTGGTTGGCAGTCTATAGAGAACCATTTTATTGTTCTCTGGAAAATTTGTATCCCATAAAAGTTGAACCCTTTCTGTACGCCATTTACAGTAATATTCTGCCTGTTTTCGAGTAATATGAAGCTTTGGAAAGAACTGGTATTTGGGGTTTTTGCTATACATATCAATCCAATTACCATCCACATTAGAACCGTTAGAAACAATTAGAGTAATAGGCGCTTTTTCGTTATTAGAGTCCAAACTATAAAATAATTCCTGATACATGTTGTTCGTTATAGGCGACTTATCCATAAACAAACTATCATTAATTTTAAGCGTTCCTGGTGGAATTAACGCTGTTTGTGCATGTAAGAATTGAAAGCTACATACAATAAGTAGAATAAATAAAAATTGATTATTTGTAGATTGCATGCTGTAAATTTTTGGGAGTTGATAACTTAAATTTAAGTTGATTAGAACCAATTATTCTGATTTAAAAATTTCAATATTATCAAGCTTATGCTTTAAACGTTCTTTTTCTTTCGGAAAAAACCCCTGTAGAAGCAGTAAAATACCAAAACCCATAATGACTAGCGATACAATCTTCTTTGTTTTAAAAATGCGTCTGGGTGTGAGTTTGTTTTTAAGCGTTTTTGCCGCCAGTATTTTAAGTAAATCCACAATAAAATAAACAACCAAAATAGTTCCTAAAAACACAAATAAACCTTGTTCGGTTTCTGTTAGCGAGTTCCCTATTACAATAAAACCTAACCAACCCAATAATACACCAATATTGATAAAATTGAGTAAAAACCCTTTAATAAAGAGCTTTCCGAAGTTCTTTTTTAATTCAACTGTATGAAATTCGCGCACAATATCCCGAAAGGATTTGGCGGTTTTTGTAAAGGATATAAAACCGTAGACAGCCAACAAAACACCTCCAAAAATGAGGAAGTTTGGATCGTCTTTAATCTTATCAAGAAGTTTAGTGGTACTGTAATATGCTACCACTATAAATAAAATATCAGCTAGAATAACACCAAAATCAAATATTAAAGCACTTTTAATACCTTTAGTAGCACTGGTTTCTAGAAGAACAAAAAACACAGGGCCAATGGTAAAAGATAATAGTATTCCGAAAGGAATAGCTGCTAAAATATCGTCAGTCATAAATTTTAAAAAGCAATTTCTACAAATTTATGAAAATCCTAGGTATTAATCCTTACGAATTATTTTTCCGCCAAAAACAGTATTTTCTTCAACCAATTTTGGATTTCCATATATATACACGCTACCTCCAGCACGTACTTTGGCCTCTACTTTTTCAGACGCTTTAACATGAACTTCACCAGCCGCTCGGATAACCACTTTTGCTGTTTCACTTTCTAATTCCTTTCCAAGAAAAGAACCACCTGTTGATACATCGATATCCTGATTTTTAGTGTGTCCACTAACGCGTATAACACCACCCGTTGTGGCTTTAACTTCTAGAAAGGTAATATCTTGAACCATGAGTTTTATGCTGCCACCTTCTTGCGCATTTAATTCAATTTCAAACTGGTTAAAAACCTCATTAGAACCTACAAAGGCACCTTCATTTACATCAATCAAATCAATTTGTTTGTAGTATAATTCAACAGTTGTTTCGTCTCCATCAAACAGTTTTTCTAGAGACATTCTCACTTTTAGTTTACCATTTTTGTTAACAATAACAACATCTTCCGTGTTTTTTCCTGTGATGATAATTTTATTTTCATCCGATTTTATTAAGGCGACTTCTATCCTATCGTAAACTTTAAGTTCATTAAAATCGCCTAGCATTTTTTCAGTTTGTGCTGGACTTATTTGGGTTGTTGATACGATTAGAACGAGTGCAAAAAGAAATTTTTTCATGGTCATTGAGGATTATTTTATATTAAAAATACACGTTGCAAAAACTATTCCTGATGTTTTCCTATTAGGTAAAAATCTAAATGTTTTTTAACTAAATCTGTATTTTTAACTTTAACAACGACCTCATCACCCAATTGGTACATGGTTTTAGAATTTTTTCCAATTAATGCATAATGATCTTCATCAAATTGGTAATGATCGTCTTTCATATCACGAACACTCACCATGCCTTCACATTTATTTTCAATAATTTCTATATAAATTCCCCAATCGGTTACACCTGAAATAACACCTACAAAATTTTCATCTTTATGGTCTTCCATAAAGCGAATTTGCATGTATTTAATAGAGTCACGTTCCGCTTTTGTGGCTAAATTTTCCATATTGCTGGAATGGTTACATTTATCTTCATAAATATCCGCGTTAGCAGATGGTTGACCATCTAAATACAGTTGTAATAATCGGTGTGCCATAACATCTGGATACCGACGAATTGGTGATGTAAAGTGACTGTAATAATCAAAAGCTAAACCGTAATGACCAATGTTGTGCGTGGTATATTCGGCTTTACTCATAGTTCGTATGGTTAAGGTATCAACTAAGTTCTGTTCTTTTTTACCGTTTACACTACTTAATAAATTATTTAAAGATGATGCTGTGGTTTTTTTATCCTTGAAATTCAATTTATAACCAAAACGACTCACTACATTTTGCAGTGCGGCCAGTTTACTGTCATCTGGTTCATCATGAACACGATAAATGAAGGTTTTTTTCTGTTTACCAACAAATTCCGAAACTTTTCGGTTTGCTAATAACATAAATTCTTCAATCATTTTGTTGGCATCTTTTGATGTTTTAAAGAATACCCCAACTGGATTTGCATCTTGATCCAAATTGAATTTTACTTCCACTTTATCAAACGAAATAGCGCCTGAACGCATCCGTTTTGAACGCATTTTTTTAGCAAAAGCATCCATTTTTAAAACGGCTTGAGCTATTTCTGGCGTTGTTTGATATTCCTTTCCTGAGATGGCTACATCTGGAGGTATGGTTGTATCTATTTTTTTGGGATTATTGGATACATCGTCTGCGCTCATGGCGTCATTATGCTCAATGATAGCTTGAGCTTCTTCGTAAGCAAAACGTGCATCTGAATAAGTAACGGTTCTACCAAACCATTCGTGTACCACTTCGGCTTTATCATTCATTTTAAAAACGGCCGAAAAGGTATATTTCTCTTCATTAGGACGTAATGAACAGGCATTATTTGATAGTACTTCTGGTAACATAGGTACCACGCGATCTACTAAATAAACCGATGTTGCACGCTCATAGGCTTCATCATCTAAAATGGTTCCAGGTTGTAAGTAATGCGACACATCTGCAATGTGAATTCCAATTTCATAAAGTCCATTGTCTAACACTTTAAATGATAGAGCATCATCAAAATCCTTGGCATCTTTTGGGTCAATGGTAAAGGTTAAATCCTCACGCATATCCCGGCGTTTAGCAATTTCTTCTTTCGTAATTGATGTATCAATTTTATTAGCAAAATCCTCTACTTCTTTCGGAAATTCTAATGGCAACCCATATTCCGCTAAAATGGCATGAATTTCGGTATTGTGTTCACCTGGTCTTCCTAAAACTTCTATAACTTTTCCGTTAGGAGAATCGGCTTTTTCTGGCCATTCTTCTAATGAAACTAATACTTTATCGCCATCTTTAGCTTTCATGGTTTTGTTGATTGGTACAAAAATATCTGTGTACATTTTGTTACTATCAACTACCACAAAGGCGTAGTTTTTATTCAGTTGAATAACACCAACATATTCCGTTTTAGCCCGTTTTATAATTTGGGTAATTTCGCCTTCACGCTTACCACCTTTTAATCGTTTATACGCGTAGAATTCCACCTCATCGCCATGAAGCGCTTTATTCATATTGTTTGAAGCAATGTATACATCATCTTCAAAATCGTCTGAAATAATATAACCAGCACCTCTGGATGCCATATCCACACGACCAGTATGGTACTCTGTAGAAATTATGGCTTTAAATTTTCCACGTTCTACTTCTTCAATCTCTTGTTTTGCTTTAAGTTGTTGAAGTTTTTTTATAATCTGATTGCGGCTACTAGCATCGTTAACACCAATTTTAGCAGCAATTTGTTTATAGTTAAAGGATTGGTTTCTGTCTTTTTTTAATATACTTAAGATTGTATTAGTCAAATTGGAAATCTTGTTATTAGAAGGTTTCCTGTGTTTCTTTTTTGTCATTTAAATTGTAATAATTTTATTCCCTTGAATCCTAATAGTTATCAGGAAGGAATCTTATAGTTTTATAAAAATAATACATTTAAGGAAGAGATTAACGCTTTCACTTTAATTATTAGTAGTGAATAGGTTACTAAAGGTATTAATTTCAAGCAAAGCTACGGTTTTAATATTAAATGATA